>JBAVHJ010000486.1:0-7652 GCA_049685715.1 Terriglobia bacterium
GGCGAGAGTTGTTCATCACAGGGGCCGGGGGGGGTCGACAAGCCGTTTCATCACCCGGATTTCTTTGCCACAATCTCGTCCGCAATCACGTTGGGGGGGACGTTCTTTCTCTTGGCCATGGCCAGGATGGTCAACGTGCGGTCGTAGATTTTCCGGATTTCCTTCGTATTATCCTTCTTTCCCTCCAGAGTAAACCGGGCGCCGTGAATGATGCCCCCTGCATTCACGATGTAATCGGGGGCATATAGAATTCCTCGATTGACAAGTTCCTGTCCCATTTCAGGCGCTGCCAACTGGTTATTGGCGGCTCCGACAACGGCCTTGGCACGGAGGCGCTTCACGTGAACCTCGTCGAGCACCCCTCCCAGAGCACATGGCGCAAAGATATCACTGCGAATCGTAAAAATCTCTTCAGGCTCCACGACGGTGGCCTTGTACTTCTTTGCCAGGGAATGAGCCAACCGCCGATCCAGATCCGTGATAATCAGCTTCGCTTTCTCTTTGGCCAGCAGCCTGGCCAGCGCTGAACCCACTTCCCCCACTCCCTGAATGCTGATCGACCGTCCTTCGAGGGTGTCACGGCCTGTGGTGAACTTCAGCGTCGCACGCATCGCCTGTATCAATCCCAGGGCGGTGAGGTAACTCAAGTCACCCGCCTTCTTTTCATTAAAAATAAACTCGCATTCTTTCGCCATCGTGGCGAGATCCACCGGCGTGATCCCGAGGTCTCTTCCCGCCAAAAAGGTGCCGTGCATAGATTCTATGATGCCGGCAAGTTGCGTGAGAGCCATCTTTCGTTTCAGCCCTTCGTGGTTCCAAACAACACACTTGGCGCCGCCGCAGGGGAGGTCGGCCATGACAACCTTCCGAGTCATGGCTGCGGCCAGGCGAAGAGCATCCTCCATGGCGGCCTCCTCATTGGGGTAATTCCAGAGGCGAATGCCGCCCAAGGCCCGGCCTTTCCTGAGCGTATGAATGGCCACAAACCCGCGCATCCCGCTTGACTCGTGATGGAACGCAACAAGCCGTTCGCAGTTCTCTTTTTGCAGTTTTTCGAAAATGGTCATCGCTGAGACTTAGGAATTGAACCGCACAGAACTGTTCTTCCAAAAATTTTCAATTTTGTGGCGCAAAGAAACGGTTGGAAACGATGGTTCAGCAGACAATCGAATGACCGGGTTGGAGAACTAATTCAAACCGAATGCCAGATCGACGCATGAATCGCATGTATCTATATGCTCACCTAGGCAAGTCCCTTAAAACCCGCGATAAGTATTCTACCCGTCCTATTTCTCCCGACACGAGGCCATCCGGAGGTCAGAAAAATCCCGGAATTCAGGTTTAATTGCCTCAAGGACCACCATTTAGAGCCTGACATTCGGGACTATTATTTACAGATTTACAGATTTGTCAAAAGAATGGACAAGAAAAATGCCAATTTAGAGGGGGATCCGACGATCGAAAACTGCATAAGTCATTCATTATAAATACGATAGGTTTATTTTGGAGAAAGTAAAAAATAATTCTCGAAAAGTTCGCAGAATCCTAGCGCTGTAAGGGAAGTTTATAGCGCATCCTGTAACTGAAAGTCGAGGTTGGCGAGTCGAAGGGCTTGAAATAATTAATAATCTCGCCTGAAAACTCCCTCGGAATTCGTTCGGTGTGGTCGATTAATTGAGCGGTCGGCCCGATGAACTCTATGCCCAGGGCCGATGCCCCCTCCAGGTTTTCTTTACTAACGGAATTAGATGAAATGAAGCTCTGAGGTCTTGTAGGCGAGAGGCAGTGTGGGGTGATCTGATATTCCACCTCAAAAAAACCCTCGTTCCCGTGAAGGGTGATTGTTTTTTGAATTAAGCTTCCCCCGGAGGTTACATCCGGGGCCTCATAAAAAAAGCGAACGACTGCGGAATTTCCTCCCGATTCCATGATCTGAAATTGATATGGACGATTATGGAGTCCGAAATATCCTCGGATCTGACGGGGGGCCTTCGAGGCCGGGACATCGCTTCCAAGGGAGAACCTGTCACGTAGGGCGCCCACGCTCGTGAATATATTCTTGCGGGTGCGCTTATCGTAGAGGACGAAGGCTCGTGCCCCTGCGAACGGAGTGACAATCAATCGCAGTTCTGTATTCTCAAGGACAACCTCCGGATACCCGTCCCGATCGAGATCCGTGGCGTACGCCACGGCCGTCCCTGGATCGAGGGTCACCATATAGAAGGGTTTCTCGATCAGCTGGTTGTGCCCTTTAAGTAAGAATTTTCCCTCGGCAAATTTGGTGGAAGGATTTATGGCGCCCTTGAGAAAGAGATAGAGATTGAACTCATACTCTTCAACGGACTGAGCTCCAATGTTGATTTTTCTTAACGACGGGTTCAGCCGGTACCCGCTGACTCGAATATCGATGGAAAATTTTTCAGGACGCATGGTCGGGTTCTGCAACTCGAGTAATAATTTGGCAGGTGCGGAGCTGTTGAGGATGAGAATGGGTGGATCGAGGGGCAAATCCAGGCTGTCCCGGATCGGCAGATGGTAGACGGATCGCAAGCTGGCTTGCAGTTCACCGCCCTCACGGGTCCGAATGACGCGGCGTGCGGGAGGATCAATGTCCAGAGGTCTGGCTCCGCTTGACCTCGACGAGGCAGACGGAGCGCCACTTCCGGTTCTTTCGACGTTGACGATCTGGATCGGGATAGGACCCCCACTTGCGGGAAAGGTGACATGAACCCACCCGCGCTCAGCATCGATACGAGTCGCTAGCGGCTGCCCTTGAAGGCTGAATTTCCAGCTTGCCGTTTCAGGGAGTTTCAAAACAATCTCTGAATTTGAGGGGGCATAGAAGCCGAGACTAAAATGGTTTATATCACCTTCCACCGAAAACAACTCCGTGTTCGTGGCCACGAGTTCACTGTTGGTATCCTTCCCAAAAAAGTGTTTCAAAGGAAGATGAACGGGCAGGACCAAGGCATCTCTTGGAAGCAGGTGAACTTGTGGCAGATCGACAGGTCCAAGGCAGGGATTGGACGGGGGTATGGTGATCTTCAGGTCCTGCGGGAATTCCGGGGAGAAGTTGATGAGACTGACATACCCGGAGCCGGAGCAGGCATGAGTCGTAGCGAGTTCAACGTCCACATCCTGCTCCTCGCCCGAAGGCAACGAGGCAGACCACTGAAGAGATCTCGTGACGGAACCCCGCGCCATTACCTCATCAATGACGGAGTTGAGCCCCGCCGAGGGACTCGTGATGGGCAGAGACCCGTCGCGATTCGAATCGGGATTTAGTGACTGCACTCCGACGGGCGTTTTCTTTTCTGTTCTATTCCCGATCCCACTATAGAAATCCATTCCCAGAACAAGAACACGCCCCGATCCGATCCTACGCTCAACCCCCACGGCAGAGCTGTTCTCATTGTCCTGGTACCGCGCAAGGGGCACAAACTCTTCTCCCATGGCACCTCCCGCGCCGGAGCCCTCGTACAATTCCACCTCACCGAGAGGTTTTACTTGCGACGCTTTGGACGTGAGAAAGGAAACAGCCCCGTCCTGACCATTCAGAAGTCGTGTCCGTTTCAACCCTGCAAACCAATCGGCGAGTCTCCCATTCCGGGGGGCCCTCGGCAAGAAGGCCAGGGTCCCCCCGCCCTGCACAAATTCAATGAGCTTGTTTTCAGCCAACGGGCTGAGGGCCAAGCCGCGGTCCGCTTCAAAGTTGAACACGGGGATCAGCAGGAGCTTGTGACGCCGCAGTTGTTCAAGGGGCTGGTATTCCGGATCAAGGTATTCACTGCTCACCCGGTTAAGCGTGCAGTAGCGTTGCAAGGCGATGCTCGCATTGGAAACGCGCAGTATATCCTCCCGCGTCAGTTTTTCCTGTGGCTGGATTGCTCCCAACGAGTACACGATGCCCACGTCCGCGTGCTGGTGAGTCTGGGCGAGGAGATCTCCCAGGCCTTGAATCAGGAGACCATTTCGCCTCACCGCAATCCCCCGGGGTTGAGAGTTGGAATTGATGTCGATGGCCGCCTCCCAGGCGTAATAGTGATTTGTCCACGGAACTTCGTATCCCGCCGGATAGAGCGTGTCCTGGAGGGGAAAATAGTTCAGTCCCCGCAGTCCGTGAGCAAACAAGGTGCGGGATGCCAGCAGCGTGTTTTCCGGATCAGAGGAGCGAGGGTAGGTGTCGTCACCGGGAACGTACCAGCCTGCCTGGAACTCGATAATCATGGGCGGGAATCGTGGCTGGGTTTTCAATTCCTCGACAAAAAACTGCAGGGTCTTCGAATCTTCGTATGAAAGCCGACTGTCCCCGGAATCCATATACCATTGGCCCAAGGCCGCGATGGGGACATGGAGGCTGGGATCAAAGCCGGCAGCGCTCACACGCATATCGGTGGGATTAATGAAGGGGATGATGTCGTCGGGGCGTCCCCCCGCGCTGACAGCGGCATCCACCAGGTCTTGGCGAAGCGTGTCCATGTAACGCCAAAAGTTGGGTCCGCTGTAATTGGTTCGATTGATCGCCTGGTCATCGTCTAACTGAAAGAAGAGAATGTTTCCCTGGTGGGAGGACAAATAGGGCGAGAGAATCTTCATCACATCGAGGAACCATTTCCGAGAGTATCGCAGATGAGTTTCATTCTCGAGCCATTGCCGGGACGCCTCCTCGGATTGGCTCGGCGAGAGCCCAGAAAGTCGTGGATAGCGTCCCTCCAGGATATCTTGAGGCGATTCCTTGTACTCGGGTCGGATGAGCAGCCAGTCAGGGTAGCCCCCGTTCTTCCATTCGTTCAAAATCACGGGTCCCGGACGAATAATCAACTTGAGTCCGAGCTTGGCACTCAGTTGCAAGAGTCCCCGGAGATCCCTGCGAGGATTCGAATGGCCGTCAAAGTCGAGTTGCCCCTCCTCCGGCTCGTGCCAATTCCAAGGAATGTAAAGATCCAGAGTGTTGATGCCTAACTGGACGTGTCGTTGTAGGGATTTTTCCCATTGGTCTCGCGGCAATCGCGAATAAAAAAATGCGGCACTGTGAGGGAAGAACGGTTTGCCCTCCACCCGAAGTTCGGGGTAGGAGCGGACCATTGCAATCTGGACGCGACCGTTCTCGGCATTGACGATCGAGCCCGGAGCCAAGAGACCCAGGGCGAGACAAATCAGGAATGACAAACGAGCTTTCATCATACTATGGCCACAAGAGGGAGTTTGAAGTTCGATGAAGGCATTCTCTCGAATAGCGGGGTGGATACCGGTGAAATTCCTGAATAGAATCTCGCAGGGTTATTCAATCAAACCGAGGGCAGTGTGGCAAGCGAAAATTGCATGTCTAGGGACTACGGGTTGGCATGAGTGGAATGATACCGTCGGCACGGATGAACCTCAGTAAAATTTTCGCAGCTCCTCGGGGAATGGTCGGAGTGCCCACCCCGCACCAACTCAGGGAAGGATTCCGGTCACCTCCTTCTTCGAAGGTCAATCCTCGGAAAGGCAAAGGGACTTCCCCGTCTATCCTATCTCATGATAACGAAAACAAGCGATTACATGATCATTGACCATCCCGGTGGCTTGCATGTGAGCATAGCAGATGGTGGGACCAACGAACTTGAATCCCCGCTTGATCATGTCCTTGCTCATGGCTTCGGATTGCGGGGTTTTGGCGGGGACCTCTCTCAGTGACTTCCAGGCGTTCCGGACTGGTTTGCACCCCACAAATTGCCAAACGTAGGCATCGAAACTCCCAAACTCCTTCTGAACGGCCATAAAGGATTTGGCATTTTGAATCGCCGCCTGAATCTTCAGCCGGTTCCGAATGATCCCTTGATCAGACAGAAGTGAGGCAACTTTGTTGGCACCGTACTTCGCGATCCTTCCGGCATCAAACCGGTCGAACGCCTTACGGTAATTCTCACGTTTTTTAAGGATGGTCAGCCAACTCAGCCCTGCCTGCGCCCCCTCCAGAATCAGAAATTCCAGCAACCTTCTATCGTCGTGCTCCGGCACACCCCACTCCCGGTCGTGATACTCCACATACAGCGGATCCGAAAGGGACCACCCGCACCTTGTTTTGATGTCATCCTGCGTCTTCCGCATGAGCTTCCTCCAGTTTGGCGCGAAGGATCATTTGAAGCCGGCATGGAGCGTTTCAAGGTTGACAACGGTCTCAAGGGAGAAGAGATTAATCATCCCCTTTCGCCTTCATGGGCTCCCGAGCCCAAATGGTGTTTTGCCGGGCCGGGAACAAGGGCAGTCGCTTCCATGGGGTGTGAATAAACTCACTAAGTCAGCATATATCAAGGGATGGGCATTTTTATCTGGACTTTGCCCCTTTGGAGTATTAGCCTGTCTTCAATCCCTTGAAATTTACAGCGTCCTTAAGGGAAAAGGGTGCGTCGAGTGACTATCAGCCAAATTCAGGCTCGCCTGGCGGCATGTGTACTGCTGTTATCGTTAGTTTGTCTCCCGCTTAAAGCGCAGACTGTCAGCTCAAGATCGTCATCGAGCACGTCTTCCGGTCAAGGCGCCAGCTTCTCCATTCGCGGAAAAGTTTACAGCGAATATACGAATATTGTCCCGGAGATTCTCGAGGTCAAGCTTGAGAAGAACTTTACCCCCGTGGAACAGACCTACCTCCGGTCTGACCATGCCTTTGAATTTCGCAATCTTTCCACGGGTAATTATAACGTGGTGATCAAAGACGAACGATTTGAAGATGTCAACATGGGAGTGGAGGTGTTCGGGCGATTCTCCCAAACGTTCTATGTCAACGTGGTGTTGACGCTCCGGAAGAAGGACGCCGGCCAGTCCCGTGAGCTCCAGGCCGATGATGAATTGGGAGATACGGTCTCGGTGACCCTCCTCTCAAGCAAGGTTCCCGCCAAGGCCTTAAAACTGTATCGCAAGGGACTCGAACTGGATGAGAAAAAGAAGTATCCACAAGCCATCGAGGAACTGAATCAAGCAATTTCAATTTATCCCGAGTTTTATTCGGCTCAGCGCAATCTCGGTGTTCTTTATTTCATTGTGGAGAAATACTCCCCGTCCGTCAACACCCTTCTGACGGCATCAAGACTGAATCCGGGTTCTGCGAAGGTGGAATATTTTCTCGGGCTCGACTACCTCAACCTCAATGACTTGGGTGCCGCCCAGAGTCACTTCGCAAAAGCCATCACGCTCGCCCCCCAAAAGGCCGGGGCCTATTATTTCCAGGGATATATTTTCTTTAAACAGAACCGGCTCCAGGAGGCGGAGAAAAGCCTGAAGAAAGCCCTGGAGCTCGATGATGTCTTCAGCAGTTATTCCAGGCTTCAGCTCGCCAACATCTACATGAAGGAGTCACAGCTTGAGGAGGCTTATCACCAGATGGAAATTTTCCTGAAAGAGACCCCTAATGCCCAGGAAGTCTCCCAGGTGATGACAAATCTCAAAATCTTACGAGAACTCCTCGGCCAGCCTCCCGATCGACCCTGACCCACCTCCGGGCACCTTTCTCTCGTTGAAATCATTTCGCAAGGTGCACATAGCGCCGCCGGGATTCTGTCTTCGCTTGGCGAGGGTATTTGTCCAGTTGCCTGACTTTGTGTTTGAGGATGGATGAGGGGGTGAGCTTTTTAATTCACCTGTGGGTCATTACCATCTATGGGGTGGATACGGAC
>JBAVHJ010000487.1:0-2301 GCA_049685715.1 Terriglobia bacterium
AGCTGAACTGGGGTGAAGATTTGCGGGTCGATCCGCTCACGCCGGATCTTGCTGTCGTGGCGGCTTCCTACCACGAGGTCCTCGTGAACACCGCAGGGCGTCGCGTGGAGGAGACCGGGTTCTTTACGGGGACCGCGGAATATCGAGACGGCCGATGGCAGTTACGGAACGCCCACTGGTCAGTCGCCGCGCCTCCCCCACCTGTCCCTTAGCACAGCTCTGCTTCGTGATAGGTTCACCAAAGCCTTAAGAAAGGCTCACCACTGGCTGCTTTGACCGACCTTCTGTCTTCACGGGCAGGGATCATCGAGACGCCCGAGGAGTTGTCTAATCAGATTGCTTTCCTCCCGGTTGCCCTGGGGGTTCCGCTGCGACTGCTGGTTCCAGCCTTGTGGGCCACGTTGTGGACGGCAAGAGTAATGCCATGGCCGACATTAACTAGGCTATTGACGGGCACGATGGTCAAAATGCTCGACCCTCAGGGCAAAGACGAGCCGTTCTGGCGCGGTTACTGCGAGGAGCTGTTTTCCTCCCGGCTCAGAAAACCCGACATTATCTCAACCGTCAAAATCCCGCTTGAATGTCACCAGCGATTTCACTTCACCCCCAGTGACCTTGAAAATTGAGATGGCAGGATCCTTATAGCCGAATCGGACACCGATGTGATTGGACCCCGCCGCCGGCAAGCATTGCGTGAACTCTATCCCCGGGCTGAACTCCACACTTACCATAACGCCGGCCATGCCCCGATGTTTTCACGCTTTGACGAATATCTCAGCATGGTCAGGAGCTTTCTTGGCCGTGGATAGGCAGTCGACATTTATAATAGGGGGGAGAAACGTCGTTGGGTTCTCCCACAACCACTGCCCCGGAGTGAATGGGGTCGTATCTTCCCAATTTCGATTCGGATTTGGATGGATGGAAGATCTCGGCTCACGGCTTGCCTTTCTCCATTCTTTCTTCGAACCGACGAGGGCGCGGGAGACGGGTACCTCGCCCGTCCCGCAGCCTCGAACCCCGAATGCGGTTGGGAGGAAAAGCCCCTGCTTGAAGAATCGTCAAGTCACATTCCTGAAGCAATCAATTGAGCGATCTGTTTGACTTGGTCAAGCGTCAGCCGGGTCCCCTTTGCACCAAAGAACGTCGCGACTGAACCAGACCCCTTCCCTTTCTTGAAACTTATGAAGTATTGAGGATCCCTGGCAGGTCCAGAAAATGCGGCATCTCCAACTCCAGCGATCTCTGCCTTGACAACACCGTTCATCTTCTGGGTCTGGGTGTATAGCATGTCGGAAGAGAGTCTTCGTTGGACCATGACGACCAGGTTGCCATCCGGATCAGCGAAATTCAGATCGCTGCCCGCCCCTTTTGACGGATCTGGCGGAACTATTTTTAGTCCATGAAGGCCCGTGATTTTCTCGACATCCTGCACGGTTAAGTATTCGGGGCCAGCGGGAGGTTTGGCCTGAGGATAAACCAGACATGCGCTCATCAGGAGCAACGAAACCAAAACCAACACGAGCGTCCCACGATTCATAAGAATTCCTCCTTAAAATGATGGATTATGACTTCCCTCTGACGATCTTAAGCAGCGCTGGATAGGAACGCAAACCGGGATTTTTCCAGAATTCAATCCTCTGGCGCCGCCACAGCAAACTTCTAATTACACCAGAAGGTTAAATCTCCACGTGTCCCAATTCACTCCGGCACGGGCACAATGATCGAACGTGAGTTCAAACGGAAGCCAGATGAAATAATCCTGTAATAATCTGCTGGGATGATTCAACTGCACATTGGGTAATTCATTTTGTTCGCTGGATTTTTTATCGGAGGCATCAGCTCAGAATCCCCGCGCAGAACTTCAGCCCCCCGAGCCAGCCCCAAGGCCCCTCCCACATCGGTTGTGCAGTTCGACTTAGAGGCTCCATTGAGAAAGCCACTTTCTCTTGTTCTTATTACTGTTGTTGATTGGACACCCGCCTGGCAGGACCGCGGCAGAATAATCGGTCAGGCCAGGTTTAGGTGAACTCGAGAAACATAGTGGCCAATCACGATGTCGACGGCCCGGGCGTAAGAGATGCAAACCACTGGCGATGAACCAAGCGTGGGAAAAGCTATAGCCGTTTTCGAGGAATCGCCGCCATGCGCTCCGATCCATCGCCACCTCAAATGACGAAAACGATCGCCATTCTTGCAACTATCAACGGAATCCCGTTCGAAACCCATGTAACCTTGGAGGGATAGAATGATTTGGAATTCTTTGACACGGTACATTTGCACCCTTCGGCTGGCTCTCAAGGC
>JBAVHJ010000488.1:0-2023 GCA_049685715.1 Terriglobia bacterium
ACATTGGATTCCCATTCTTACACCGTTGTCGGCGTGCTCCCGGGCAATTTTGTATTCAACCTGATTGGCGCGAACGTCGACCTCTGGGTCCCGCGGGACTTTGAGTTGAATCTCGTGACGCCCGATCGGATTGAAGCGGGAGCGGGATACCTGGACGCGGTCGCGCGACTTCGGGACGGTGTTGGGCAGGATCAAGCGCAGGCGGAGATGAATGTTCTTACCGAACGATATCGCAAGGATAATCCCACCAAGGCGGATGCGGATCCAAAACTCACGATCCAGCTCAAGCGCGTCGAAGAGGCGCTGGTGGAGAATCTCCGTCCCGCACTGTTCATCCTGATGGGAGCGGTTGGGCTGGTGTTGTTGATTGCCTGTGCCAACGTCGCCAGCCTTCTCCTCGCGCGTGGCTTGGCGCGGAAGAAGGAGATAGCTGTGCGCACCGCGCTGGGCGCGAGCCGTAGGACGATTGTTCGACAACTTCTGACTGAAACCCTGGTGCTCGCATTCCTGGGGGGTACGCTTGGAATCCTGGTCGCTTTTGCGGGAACGCATGTGCTGTCGGTTCTCGGCCGGGGAAATCTTCCGTCCTCCACCGAGTTAGGGATGGATTGGCATGTGCTGACCTTTACCGCTCTCATTTCGCTTGTGAGCGGGCTGTCCTTTGGGCTGCTGCCGGCCCTTCACATGGCGAAAACCGGCGTTAACACCGCTCTTCACGACGAAGGGCGCGGCAGTATCGGCAGCCGGAGTCACAGCCGCGCGCGGAGCCTGCTGGTCGTGTCCCAGGTGGCGCTATCGATGGTTCTGTTGGTCGCCTCCGGGTTGTTGATCCGCAGTTTTATGCGCTTGTTGACCGCGTCCCCCGGCTTCGATGCGGGAAATGTCCTGACGGTCCAGATATCGCTGCCGCCGGCAAGGTATGGGACGGCCGTGCAGATGGTTGTTTTTTACAACGAGACATTGCGGAGGATGACGGCGCTTCCGGGGGTGGAGGCCGCGACCATCTCCTCCGCGCTCCCGGTGCTTCCCTCACGGGCTTCGCCGGTGCTGGTCGAAGGGCAACCGGTCGTAGCCCTGGCTCAGCGGCCCATCTTGAGCATCCAGACCATCAGCCCGGACTACACCAAGGTGATGCGTACTCCGCTTCTGCGCGGGCGCCACTTCACGGCCCAGGATGATGCACAGGCAGCACCGGTGGCCCTGGTCAACCAGGCGCTCGTGCGCCGCTTTTGGCTGAACGAGGATCCCATAGGAAAGCGCCTCTGGCTCGGTCGACAAACAAGATCGACGGAGGTGGTCGGCGTTCTGGGCGACGAGAGAAACATCAGCCTCACCGCCGACACCAACCCGGAGGTTTTTTTGCCCTTCCCGCAGGTGCCATGGGCGTCGTTGAACCTGAGTCTGCGGACGGAGGTCGAGCCGCACAGCGTCGTCTCCGCGGTGCGTCGCGAGATTGCGGGGATTGACAAGGATCAGCCGATAACCCGCGTGCAAACCCTGGAGGAATTACTGGACTCGGCGCGGGCGTCGTCACGATTCACGGTGTTTTTGCTGGGCGTCTTTGCCGGCACTGCCCTCGTCCTGGCCGTCGTCGGGATTTATGGGGTCGTCGCCTATTCTGTCAGCCAACGCACGCAGGAGATAGGAATCCGTTTGGCCCTCGGCGCGACACCAGTTGATATTCTGAGACTTGTTCTCGATCAGGGGATGATCCTGGCGGTCAGTGGAATCGGAGTCGGCCTGGGTGTGGCGTGGGCGTTCACCCGAATGATGACGAGCTTGCTCTTCGAAGTCACCACTACCGACCCCGTTACTTATGGTGTCAGCGCCGTCCTGTTCACGGCAGTGGCCCTTCTGGCCAGCTACCGACCTGCCCGCCGTGCCATGAGCATCGATCCGGCGGTCGCCCTCCGCGCGGAATAGGTCTTAGGGACGATGCGGGCGAAGCCGTAATCATGCCCGCGGCCCCTCGCCCCGGTTACGAAGGCCCAGTCCGGGTGGCGCACACCCCGATCTATCGGGG
>JBAVHJ010000489.1:0-9134 GCA_049685715.1 Terriglobia bacterium
CCGCAAATCGAGGGAGAAATTTGCCGCGTTATCCCGGTACATTGCCTGTCGCGTCATCCCCTGTCGGGAACGCACCCCAGCCGGCAGTGGACTATGGAAACTGTCAAAAACCAACTTGGGAACAAAACGGGGGAGACGGCTGAGTTTTTCAGGTTGTTGCATTGCGAAGATTGCTTTTGCGAGATGCTCGACCGGTTGGGGAACCTGAAATTGCACCTCGGCACTGGCAATCCTCACCAAGCCGTGGAGCAGGCGCTCTGAGCGTTGACATTTGGAGCAGCCAGCCTCCAGGTGCTTTTGCATTGCGACGCGATCTGTTCCCTGGGTCAGGCCCCGAACAAAATCGCTCCATTCCGATATGTCGTAGTGCTTCATTTGCCACCCCTGGCTAATTTCGCAACAAGTTCTGCCAGAAAGTATCTTGAACTTGCCATAGTGGAACTTGTCTTTGAGAAAACAGCCGTTAGCCAATCCGAATCTAAGAGTACTTTGTTATCCATCTGATTATACATCGGTTGACTCACTTCTTTATGCTCTAAGTTAGGAGAGGGTCGACAACGCTGAATTCGACCCATTAAATGTCAATAAGGCCATCCAAATACAATAAAATAAACACCTTATCTGGATCATTTCTCCCATCTGAATCCCTTTGGAGGTCAACTTCTGCTGAAAAGTCAAACATTTAGCCTCCATCGTATGAGGGTGGCGTGTGGCAAATAAAAATATAGCCAACATGAAAAAATTCTTCAGATCTGGAAAAAACTGCGCCTTAACCATCGGGCCGAGTCTCCCCTCAATCTAATCAATCTCGTAACTCGCCGATCATCCCTTCTCGAAGTTTGCCCAAACTGTTGATCCTGGAATCGGATCAGCCCTCGAATATCAACACTGCCGAGGTGGTACCGAGATACTAAGGGTCCGGTCCCTCTGTTCAAGTCTCAGACGGGATTTTGCATAGGGTTGACCTAGCGGACATTAAGAGGCCTTCTCATGACATGGAAGGAGCATCCTGAGAAGGCCCCGGAGAATCATCCCTAACCGTCTAGAACGATCCCTGCAAAACTGCGAGGGCGCCACTTAAGACTTGGACAGCGCGAATATCGAGTACCGACGAGAAGCCCGGGCAGGTTGCATTACATTGCAGATCCAGCTCACCTCGTCCGCGATTGTCCGTCGTGAATGACCCCACATTGACCGGGCTTCCATTGACGGTGACAGCAACGCTAAAGCTCGAATTGGGAGCCAACTTATCCCCCTTCACTTTAAGCTTTTGCGCGACATGCCCCTCTTGAGATTCTGATTCCACCTCCGCCTGCCCTTCGGCTTCCTTGGGGGCATTGGCTGTAGGACTCAATTGAATCTCGCGAGAGATATCTTGAGGGGCATTATTGGCCGCCGCTCCCGCACCGCCATGGTCATCACCTCCCGGGTGTTCGATCTCTGCTTCCGCAGCCCCCTCCGCTTCGATTTTTTGAGCGACGATGGTGAAATCTCTTGCCATCATGCCCTTGATTTCCACCTCTACACCGGGAGCCAGGGTTCCTTCAATCCGCGTGCTTCCCGTTTTATTGACAACGACGCTGATCGAGGGTTGCTTAGCGATCTCGATGGTTATGACATCTCCGTTGATTGCGGTGATGGTCCCATGGAATTCAAGCTCAGCCTGATCTTCCATTTTATGACCTACCTCCACCTGGGTGACGGTCAGTTGGCCGTTCTGCATGAACCCGTCCACATCCACGGACTGGCCTGCGCTCAAATCGCCTGGCTGGAGATCCCGACCATCCTCGCGATTTCGAATATGCGCTGAAGCGTCGACGGAGATACTCGAACCCCCGATGGTCAACCTTGCCGTGCCACTGTCCAAACTCATATCATCAATGGCGCCGCGGATCCGAAATTCATTTTCAACTTCATTTTCAGCCTGAACTTCAAACTTTCGGGCATCGATGCCTTTGGATGTGAAGATGCCTCTGACTTCGACGAATTGTCCCACACTCAGATCGTCCAGCGATCGGGCGACATCTCCCGCCTTGACAATCTTTGTCAGAGCATCAATCAACACGAGAGTTTGTGGCCCTCCTGAACTGGGTGTGCTCAAGGATACCGTGAGCTTTGCTGCGGTCGAGGAGCTCCTTTCAATCTGAGTGATTCTGCCCTTAAATTCAATTTCGTTGTCGCTGCCAAACAGCACTCCCTGGATTGCGAAAGCAAAACTCAGGATCAGGACTAATTTAGGAATCTTAAGTCCTCTATTTTTTTTGTCTAATGTATTCATGGGTCATTCCTTTCTGTCAAATTGTTCAAAGTAACCGCCTCAGTTCTCGCACCCGTAGCGTGGCCACTTCAAAGGGCATTGTGCTCTTCGAGTAGATCGCTTATTGAGGGTTCCTTAACGACAATCCCATTGGGTCAGGAACCGGCGGTGTGATTTTTTCTATTCGTCCAAATATAGGGTGTCCGGGGCTCCCAGAAAATATAGCCACCGGGGATGGAATATGAGGAGGGGGGAAACTTAGGGAGGCATCCTCTTGTCGGTCAAAGGGGATAATGATTGAAAGTGTGGATGCCAACGAATCCGTCGAAGGCCAGAACTACGGAACCGTATTGCATGCCAGCATGAGTCTTGTTCAAGGTCTTGCAATCCGGCTCCAGGGCTCGGTGCAAAGGCGGAGATGCCAGAACACTTGATTCACCCCCGAGTGAACAAGTTGGGGGAGGCCGAACCAAAAATGGATCCCCCGATTTTGTTGATTATGGATTCAGGTGAGTCTTTCCGTCGACCGGGAGCTCCAAATGTTTAAGTGACAGGTGTCGAGGCCGGTTCTGGTGATTTCTCAGCCGGCAACACATTTCCAATCATCACGAACGGAGCCCAGTAATAGGGGTGGGGATATTCCTTCCTGAGCTGCTGGATCGCCTGCCGAACGGCCGCGGACTTGTTGGGGCTGCCTTGAAGATGAGAATAAAAGGATTTCATGAAATCGGCAGTACTTCGATCATTCACATCCCACAGGGTGACGAGAACTGCCTGCGCCCCCGCATACAAAAGTCCCCTCACCAACCCGAGGAGTTCATCTCCCCCCACCACAACGTTCGACCCGGTGGCACAACCACTCAAGGTCACCAGTTCAGACGAGAGGTTGAGGTGATAAAGGTCAAACAGACTGAGCATCGAGTCCCCGAGGCGAATGGCCGAAAACATGGGATTGTCCTGGCGGAACAGTCCGTGCGTGGCGATATGGAGATAGCGGCAGCTTGACCCGAGCATTCGAAGCCGTTGCTCGCTGGCTTCCCCTCCCAAAAAGAGCTGCGGGTTTGGAAGCGCCGACGCCACGGCCTGAACCTCTTCCGAGATTTGGGGGGCAAGGGCGTCGGGAATCCCGAGAATGAGCGATCGGTTTTCAGGTTTTGTCTGTTTTGAACAGCATAGAAAATAGACGCTAGCGCTGGGGGCGTAGGAGATCGTGAAATCATCAATCAGATATCGTTGCCCATCAAACAAGGCATGGAAAGGAAGATAGTGAAGGAACCCGTGCGGGACCACGATGAGATGAGAGGCGTGGAGCTTTCTTCGAATGGGAGCCAGCAGTTCCTGGTAGAGCTCCAATAAATGCGTCTCAGTGGCTTCGTGGAGCAACGCTTCGAAGGTGTGGACATACTCCGGCCCGAGCCGGTATTTGGAGAGTTGAAACTGCAACAACCTGAAAATATCCCGGACCCTTGGAGCCGATGCCACAGCGACGATTTCGAGATGCTCCCGGGACAGGAGACAGGCATAGATGGTTTCGCGTGCCTGAAAATATTCCACCAGGAGCGTATCCGCCGGGATTTTGGTCCGGATATCTTCCAGGCTGATTGATCCCGCATCCTGCAAGGAGCTGAATTCCAAATCCGTGGTTCTCAGACTGGTCAAGGTCTTCAACAACCGGTTCTCCACCTCACGCGCATGTCGACCGAGTTGCTTAACGCTCCGATGGTTCCGATCCGACTGAAGCATCCCCTGCAAATCGATCTGGTGGTAATACCAGTTCAATTTTTCACGCAGGCGGCGAGCCTGTTCCACGCGGTGGAGGTGAAAGGTCTTCGGGGCCGGCAAGGATTGGGCGCGAAATGCTATCAAGTCAGCGAGGCTGCGGGATTTTGCCTGTTCAATGTAGGCAAAAGCGGCCCCGTGATCATCGCTCCGGCGGTCCCCGCTCACGCACATCCAGAATAGGCTTTCATAGATTGTGAGCTTGTCTTTGAGGAAAGCAATTTTCAGTTCCTCGGCCCGAATCTGACTGCGTAAGTTCTCCAGTCGTGAATGCGCCTCCAGGTAGGCTTTCTTCGCCGCCTCCTGATCCCCCCGGGCCTCTTGGATCTGACCCAGCACAAAGTAGGCCTGATAACCCAGGGCGGGGGTCTCGTTCCCTTTTACCCTTCTAAGCGCGGCATGGCACACCTCGAGGGCGCGGCGGGTTTTGCCTGTCTGAAGGTGCAACCGTGCCAGCAAGAGCTCACATAAGGCCGCCTTTGCGGACAAAGAATTCCGGGCAAAAAATCTCAGGGCAGATTGAGCGAGAAGTTGCGACTTTGAGGGCCGATTCGCACGAAAAAGAACCAGGGCCTGATAAAGGTCAATCAAGGCCGGCCAGAGATGATTTCGTTCTCGAATAAAGAGTTGACGGGCCCTGCGGAATGACTGCAAAGCAATTGAAAATTGATTTCGGTGACTGGCGGCGATGGCAAGATTGGTCATCGCCTTGGCGGCCTCGTAACCCATCCCCAAGGTCTTGAAACTGTTGAAGGCTTGCCCGGCGAGCTGGCTCCCCTCCTCGCTCAGGTTCAGCTCCAGATACATTTCCGATTGATCCAGATCGCAAAGCGCGCGGTGATAAGCATCCCCCACTTTCTCACAATGTTCGCGCGCCGCCTGGTACATCGAGATGGACCGCGTGTATTCTCCGCGCAAGTAGTACAGGTAGGCGATGTTGTAGTCCGCTTCGGCGACAAGCAAAGGCATTTGATGCGATTCGCAATAGGACCGGGCTTCCTGATAGACCTGTTCCGCGCGCGTAAAATCATTCAGGCTGATATTGCAGACCGCGATGTTGCTGAGCGCGGCAGCCACATCCACCTTCTCGCCCCAGCGTCGGAACTCTCGAAGAATATGCTGATAGAGTTTCAACGCCTCGGCGAATCGATCCTGGCGATAAAGGATGTTCCCAATATTGCCCTCAAGACGCGCCAGTCGTGCACGGTCCCCCTGCTTCCTGAAGATCGACCGGGCTTTCTCGGCCCACTTTAAAGCCTGGTCGTAGCGGCCCAGGTAGATGAGGGTTTGCATCGCGCCACTGAGCGTGCGTCCTAATTCAAGTTCCTTGTGCTGACGTCTGAAAATCCGAAGCGCCGCCTCGTAATCGCCCAGCGCTTGCTTGTAATTTCCGCCCAGGAACTGCAAATGTCCCATCACTCGAAGACTTTGGGCGCGGGCGACATCATCGTCGATGTGATTGGCAATCCACCGGGCCGCATGGGCTAGCCGCTCGGCCTGTCGCAGGTCAAGATGCGCGCGTTTCAGTGCTTCCTCATAAAGAAGCTCCACCCCCGCGCGGTGATGGAGCACGTGATCCTTCCGCAACAGTTTCAGCCGGGCCACAGGGCTGCGAAGACGCACCAAACGGGCCACGAAGCTTTCCGTGCGCTTTCTGTTGATCGGCACAATCACTCCTCGAAGCCTCTCTCCTCCAGGGCCTTTTGCAGGCGACCCAGGCATCGACCGCGAATGAACCCCAGGGAGCCGGTGGCCAGACCGAGCTTTTGCGCCACATCACGGTAGGGGATGGGGGGATGCTCGTAAAAAAGAAGTTGTATCAATTGCTGGCAACGCTCGGAAAGGCTGGCAATGGCCTCCCGAACGATCTGCTCCTTTTCAACTTCCTCCATCAGTGCAGGCGACACGGTGGGTACGTCGGCAATTTCCGCCTCATCCCCGTCGCTGATTTCCCGGCTCGACTGGCGCCGCTGTTTCAGCTTCCAGTGAAACGCCTTGTGGGTGGCCATTGTGATCAGCCAGGACCGGAAGGATTCCACCTTCCGGAGTCGTGGAAGCTCCGAGTAAAGATCCATACACACTGCCTGGAAGATATCCGCGGCATCTTCCGGAGCCGCATGGTACTTCATGGCGATGGAATAAATCAGGTTCTTGTACTTGTCGATCAGCGCTGACCAGGCTTCCTCATTTCCGCCCAAACACTCGCGGACGAGTTGCGAGTCCTCCCACTTCATCGCAGCATTATTCAGTTCAACTGTCATGGGATCTATGACCTCTTCACATTCGCGGGGGTCATGGGCTCTCGTCCCGGGTGAAACCTGTACTTCACAGCTTCCATCTTCCGTGCCGATCCAAGGTTCTGTGCACTTCATCAATGCCTGGGTCAGCGTCGGAACCTGCCAGTTCCGGCATCGATGCAAGAAAAACTTGGCCGACTTCGGAGCCGTGACAAAAAATTTATAGACTCAATGCAGGGTGTGTAATGGTACAGGGAAAAACATCGTCCCCACGGAGTGACTTCGAGCAGAAAGCGGCGTCAAAGTCCGTTCGGAAGGCTACCCGGCCGGGTCCCAAAGAGCGTTTCTACCCATCAATGCCGCTCCACAACTTAAGCAGGTCAAGAAGTTCTCAAGGCAAGAAGACACCGCACACACTCGACATAACTGTACCGCATCTTCAAAGCTGTCTGTGAATCCCCAGGTCCCTTGCCAACGATTTCATTGTGGCGCAGCAGGCATTCTTTTTCAATCGAAAAAAACAGGAAAAGCCGGGGGTAGGAGGTTCAATCAGGTCAATTCTGAGGGGAGGTAAGGAGGATATATTCGGTGAAAAGTCCGACCAGCCCGGGATCAAATTGCTCTCCCGAGCATTTCTTCAATTCAGTCATGGCCTGGTCGAGTGAGAACGCTTTTCGATAGGGGCGATCATGCGTCATGGCGTCAAAACAGTCCAGGAGGGTAATGATGCGGGCACCCAGGGGCGTCCTTTCCCCCTTCAGGCCAGCCGGGTACCCTCTGCCGTTGTAGTTTTCATGATGATGAAGGATGTACAGGCTGACCTTTTCCATCCCGATGATTTCCTTCGTGATCGCCCACCCGTATTCGGGATGCTTCTTCATCAGCTTCCATTCATCAGGTTGGAGCGGATCCTCCTTCTTGAGGATGGAATCGGGGATACCGACCTTGCCAATATCGTGCAAGGTCGCGGCAATCTGTATGTCTTCAATCTCCTGGGGGGTCAAATCGAGCATCTTGGTCATCCCCAGCGCCCAGTTACTCATCTGGGCGCCATGAATGCCCGTGCATTGATCCTTCAAATCCAACAAGGCCACCATCGAGTCTACCGCAGAAAGAAGGAAACGCCGCGCCTCTAATGCGCTTGGAGGCACACTGCAGTACTCTGAGTTCACCCTGGCAATTCGGCGAGCCTTATCCGGCCACTCTAACTCAGAGAACTTTGAGAACGCGGCGTCTCCCATGATTTTCTCTTCCCTCCTTTATCTTTCTTTGGCAGCACGTTGGACGCTCTGGGCTTCGTCGACACGCCCCCCTCCCAGCTTCTTTTCAAACCCGGGATTCAAGGAATCGATGGGGACAGCGGTCAGCGCCAAGGGCCACTTGACCTGCCCGGGGACCGATCCCCCTACCGAGGCGCTCAGTGCGGCCACCCCCGCGACCAGCGCGCTCGAAAAAGAGGTACCGGAGGCGAGCGCATAATGTCCCCCAGGATAGAGAGTCACCAAATTAACGCCCGGGGCAGAGAAGGAAACATCCTTCCCATAATTTGAGAACGCGGCAATGATGTCCTGATTATCCGTTGAAGCTATCCCATACACACCGTTATAAGCCGCAGGAAAAACATCCTTCATAACTTCTTCGCCATCGTTGCCCACAGAGGCAACCAGAATCACTTGATGGCTGAGGGCGTGATGGATGGCTCGCTTCAGGACCTTCGATCCCTCCGGAAATGAAAATGACATGTTAATCACGTTCGCGCCCTGATCCGTGGCGTAGTTGATGGCACTTACTACATCGGAAAGAGACCCTGCCCCGTCAGAGCCAAATGCCTTTAGGGGCTGAATGCGGGCATTCGGCGCCACCACGTGAATCAGACCTGCAACCATCGTCCCGTGTCCGAAGTCGGGGGGTAACTGATTGAGCAACGACACGGTCGACTGGTTCAGGAGCGATACCGTGGACTGGTTCAATAGCGAGACGGTGGATTGATTCAGCAATGCGACAGTCGATTGATTCAACAAGGCAACAGTCGACTGGTTCAACAACGATACGGTGGATTGGTTCAGGAGGGAAACGGTGGATTGGTTCAATAAGGAAACGGTCGATTGGTTTAAGAGTGATACGGTGGATTGGTCAAGACCAATCGCCTGATTTTGATTGAGCAATGACACCGTAGATTGATCCAAACCGGTCCATTCGCTCACATCCTGATTGTCATCGATGAAATTGTATCCAGGCATCAAGACAATCTTGAGAATAGGATTTTCCGGGTCGACACCCGAATTGATATCGGCCACGACGATTCCTGTTCCGGTCGAGATGGTATGGGCCTGGTCATTCCCGATTAAGGCAAGCGCCGGCTGATTTGCATAACTTGACTTGACGTTCGCACCATAATAATTGGTCACTGTTGCGTCGTTCAACAAGGACACGGTGGATTGATTCAAGAGAGATACGGTGGATTGGTTCAGGAGAGACACGGTCGATTGATCCAGCCTTCCCACCTGGGTTGTCAAACCGCGCGGGAGGGTAATCGCGCTATTCTGCTCTGCACTCTCTACCCCCGGGGCGCTGGAGCAACGCGCCGTCAATTGATCCCCTGAGGCACCGTCAGTCGCTTCAATCAAAAGGGTTGTCCCATCATTCATTTGTCTGACAAGACGGGCATGACAAAACCCAAGCACGCTGTCGACCGAAGCGTTATCTTCTAACACAATGATGCATTGGTTTGTTGCAGCCCCTCTTGCATACTCCACACTCACCAACAAGAAAAGCACGGCGAAAACACACACGGTTCTCTGAAAGAGACTAATCACAAACGGCGACACATATTCATTCTGGGATTTCATAATGATCCCCTC
>JBAVHJ010000490.1:0-4155 GCA_049685715.1 Terriglobia bacterium
GGTGATCATCAATGGTGAAAACGACCCGGTAGGGACCCACGCGAATTCGCCACAGATTTTCTTCTCACCGCCGTTTCCGGCAACCGTGAGGACGTGGATTGGATGCCAGCGCCTCGATGGCAGGGAGGATCCGACGAACGATCGAGGCATCCAAACCCTCCAATTCTTTGCGGGGAGATCTCGCAAAGGTCAGAGCGTAGTTATTCATGGGTGCGCAGTTTGCCCTGGCGCTGCAAACGCTCTTTTACGCTGTGCAGGGATTCTCGGGGTTCATGTTTTCGTTGACGGGCGACCATTCGTGATATAGAGCGAAATTCGAGACGTTCCCGAATTTCGAGGTTTTCAGGAAAGGGGCTACAGCATTCTTCATTGACTTTTATGAGCCGTGAGAGTATCCTAAAACCATGATCCCACAACACTTACATTCATTGTTCTGGGATGTTCACCTTGATAGCTTTAACCCCAACGCCTATCCCGACTACGCGATAACCCGTGTGCTGGAATTTGGTGACGAGAGGGCCATCGTGTGGATGAAGGACACATTCTCTGAAGCCGAAATCAAGCGGGTCATCCGCACAGAACGGCGGCTTTCAAGAAGGTCGGCCAACTTCTGGGCTTTGGTGTATGAGATAGTATCCAACGAGGTGGCCGCGCTCAGGCCTGCCCAGTAATCTTTCCGGTCTGTCATTGATTCAACAAAGGAGGTTTTCGCGATGGGAGGAAAGGAGCCCGTGTGGCACCGGAATGTCATTACTCCACGGGATGAGCGTACCCTTGAAGACCTCAGCCGCACAGGAATACTGTCTCAGTTCTACCTCGCTGGGGGAACAGGCTTGGCGCTCCATCTGGGGCATCGCCGGTCCCGGGACCTCGACTTCTTCAGCATCGATCCAGTGGATCCGGACGCGATCATTCAGAAGATACAAACGATCGGCGGGTTCTCGGTGGTGAGCCAAGGAGCCGAGACTTTGCATACCGTGATCCAGGGGATCAAGGTGAGTTTCCTGGGGTACACCTATCCGGTCTTGTTTCCCTTTGACCTGTTTCTGCAAGTGAACGTCGCTGATCCCCGGGACATCGCCGGCATGAAAATCAGCGCGATTGCGGGCCGTGGCACCAAACGCGATTTCGTTGATCTCTACACCGTCTCGAGGCAGTACGGATTCAACCAGGTGCTCGAATGGTTCAAGCAGAAATTCACGCGAGTGAATTACAACACTGTCCACATCCTGAAATCCCTCACCTATTTCGAAGAGGCCGAGAAAGACCCGATGCCTGACATGCTGATACCCCTCTCCTGGGAAGAGGTGAAACAGTTCTTTTCGAGCGAAGTGCTACGCCTCTCGTAGATGAAGGGTCCGCATCTCCATAATCCATTTCAATCGCCAGCTGAAATTCGGGACTGTCCCGAATATCCGAATATCCAGAATTTCCTGAATATCCGGAAGCCAACGGATTATCATCGACGGCTGCGACTATGCGCCCCATATCGCACGGTGTTCCTTTTTGTACAGCAACACTTATTCCTTGCGACTAATATGCGGCTTGGATCATCCGCTCTTGATCCGACCGAATCCCTTGCAGAGTCCTTGGCGGGTGCCCAGGTTGTCGGGGATCAGATTGCCGTGATACCCATGGCCACAGAAAAAAATGCAAAGGGGTGAACTCCGGCCTGGACAATGGCATCGAGAAGAGTCTGGACCCTGCGCTGATCGAGAACAAGATGCACGACAGCATGAACTACGGAGTTAAGAGCGGCGTAGTCACCCTGACCTGAGGAGAGAACTCGAAGTACAAGCGCAACCGTGCCGAGAAGGTGGCCACGCGGGTGCCCAACGTGATGCCGGTCGTGAATGACCTGTTCGGTTAAGAATCAGAAAGCCAGCTCGTCGCAATAAAAGTTGGCGAGTTGATCCACCGCGGAGAACGGAGAGCGGCCGTGTTCCAGCTTGCTCTCCCGCAAGGCGAGCAAGTCGAGTTCTCAGGCGAAAGCGGCCACGGCTGACTCGAGAAGGAGACGCTATGTCGTTCGGAATTTACGCGATTGGGTTCGCCATCTTGATCGGCGGACTGATTTACGCCGCCTACCTGGTGCATATGCCCGCGCACTGGATTGTCGTGGGGGCGATCGTACTCCTAGGCATTGGGATTGTGTCGGGTGTCAAGGCGACGCGGAATAAAGATCCTATGTAAATGGACAGTCCCGAATTTGAATTGAGGACAGGAGTTTTGGGGGTCAGATCGGGACATATGGACAATTCCGAAAGTCGATTTCGCTGGCGGCACTTCGGAGGTTAGGAGCTGGACCCCATAGTTACCAGATCCTGCGGCGGGCAGTTGCAGAGGCTGGCGCGTAAGGAAAAAAGCGCGTAAGAATCTTTCGCCCCTGACGGGGCTCTGTGTTTTTGGGGGATGGTAACCCACGGCTGGCGCCGTGGGCTAAAGATCCTGCGCTCCGCGAAGCGGAGCTTTGAAGTTGGACATTTGTGCATTTATTATTCGGGACCGTCCCGAATTTCCCGAATTTCCCTGAGATGGAGTGCACCCCAAGAGTGAGACAAATATAATAGGGACAGGTTCTCAAAGGAGAGGATCTATGTCCCAGCGGAAGAAGTCACGGGTTTTCAGCCGCGACTACAAGATGCACGCGGTCGAACGAATGCTGGCCGGCGAGAGTGGCAGTGCGCTGGCCCGGGAACTGCAAGTGCGCCGCAAGTTGCTCTATGAGTGGAAGGATGCGTACCTAGTGGGCGGCGTGAAGGCGCTGCGCAGCCGGGGCCGACCGCGCCGGGGTGAGCGGCTGGGGTTACCGCCCCAGGTGGGCCCGGGGCGAGGGGAGTTGTTGCGGGCGCGCCAGCGGATTGCGGAGCTGGAGCGGATTGTCGGCCGGCAGCAGCTGGAAAATGATTTTTTCGCCGAAGCCTTGCGGCGCGTGCAGGCGGTGGAGGAGGCCGCTTGCAACGAGCCGCGCTCTACGCGGTCATTCAGCAGCAGGCGTTGCAAGGCGGACTGACGGTCCACGCGATGTGTCGACTGGGGGAAGTGAGCCGGGCGGGGTACTATCGCCAGTGGCGAGCCTGTGCGCCGCGGGAAGAAAACACCGCCCTGCGCGATCGGCTGCAGCAGTTGGCCTTGGCGCACCGGCATTACGGCTACCGGCGCTTGGGGGTCTTGTTGCGGCGGGAAGGATGGGAGGCCAACCCCAAGCGGGTCCTGCGGCTGTTACGGGCGGACAACCTGCTGTGCTTGCGCCGGCGGGCGTATGTGCCGCCCACGACCGACTCCAAGCACCGGTGGCCGGTCTGGCCCAACCGGGTGCGGGGAATCCAAACGACGGGATTGAATCAACTCTGGGTCGCCGATATCACCTACCTCCGCCTCCGAGAAGAGTTCGTCTATCTGGCCGTGGTGTTGGACGCGCACTCACGGCGCGTCGTGGGCTGGGCGCTGGAGCGCCATCTGGGCACGATCCTGCCGCTGCGAGCTCTCCAGATGGCCCTGGCGCAACGCCACCCCGCCCCGGGGATGATCCACCATTCCGATCGGGGGGTTCAATATGCCTGCTCGGCGTATGTGGGGGTGCTCCAGCACTCCGGCATTCAGATCAGCATGAGCCGGGTGGGCAATCCGTACGACAATGCCCAGGCGGAGTCCTTCATGAAGACGCTCAAACACGAGGAGGTCGATGGCCGCGCCTATCGCGACCTGAATCAGCTGAGGCGCTCCATCGCGGAGTTTTTGGAAACCGTGTACAATCGCCAACGGCTCCACTCCGCGCTAGGCTATTTATCACCGGTCGAGTTCGAGCAGAGCATAGCACCAGCACGGATCTCTACAGGGATGGGCGAGGGACGGGGGCTGCCGCCCCCTTCCCCCACACCCCCTACCCCTGCTAAAACTACTAACCCTGCCCCTGTTTTTCCTGTCTCATAGCAGGGGTGCAGTCCAAACCAAGAAAACTCAAGAAATAGGTGGCTGTCCCTATTTTTCTATATTTTTCTATGTCCAGGTGTGACCCCATTACATTACAGGTGGTGCGGGTCGTGGAGCAGATGAAAGGTGAACCATGGCGGCAATTTGTGGATCATCGGGGAGACTGGGGGCGGGACTTAGTGTTACTCTTGGCTCGGCAGCATTGCGGATTGACGTTGAATG
>JBAVHJ010000491.1:0-4186 GCA_049685715.1 Terriglobia bacterium
CGAAACGCGAGCGTTATTGGGCGGTCGATCTCAGGAGATCATGTCATCAATCGACTGTGCGGATGAAAACCGGATATGACTACCACAACGCTGTTCGTTGAACTTGTCGTCATTGGCCTACACTCGATTCTATGGATCGGTTTGGTGATCCTGGCCTTTGTCGGATTTAGGAATGTCCCCTGGGAAAAACTGCTGACGTTGAATCTGGCCTTGCCGGGCCTGGCCGTGACCTACGTGTTGGGGATCGTGATCGACCGGTTAAGTGATTTGGCCTGCATCTCCAAGGACCACCGCCTCAGAAAAAGTCATCCGATGGAACATCTTCCTCCTTTCCTCTCTATGCGGTTTTATGTTCTTCACAAATCAAAAGACACCTATGAGCAGCTGGAATATACCCGCAGCCGTCTTCGGATTGCCCGCGCTGCCATCCTGAATTTCACTTTGTTGACCCTTTCCGCCCTCTTATTCGTCTGGCTTCGTTCAGGTGGCACACGCTCCCTCCAATATCGACTCCTCGCCTCGCTCGGCATCGTGGTCGTCGGATTCCTGTTGACCTATTTCAGTTACGAATCATGGGTCGCCTTGACGAAGACCTACACGAGCAGCGTCATTGCCGCATACCAGGTTCTTCAGGGGGAAGAAAACAAGAAGTAGCCTCGGATCCCGGCGGGACATGAAATCAAAAGCCATTCGCATCGAGTCGATACATCGTCAGGCCGGAAAGCAATTTGGGATAAAAGTCGGTTGATTTCTGGGGCATCCGCTCCCCGGCAAAAGCCAGGTCGCGCACCTGGGCAATCGGCGTGGGGTTAAGAAAAAAGGCGAGCTGAGAATCTTTTCCATCCACGGCCTGCAATCCCTCCTCGAATTCGCGAACATATCGGATGTACCTCTCATCCCGGATCTCCTCCTCCGTGATTCTCAAACATCGTTCCAGGATAATCTTGTGCAAGAGGACCACATCAAGCTTATGCTGGCGCTCCGACACTTCGGGCAGTAACTGTTGGAGATTCAGGGTCCCTTTCAACTTCATCAAATAGAAGTTTGACGTATTGGCGGCGCGCAGCCCGATGGCGGGAATGACCTGACCGACCTCATACAGCTCCCGGCGGAATTCTTCGAGTTTTTGCTTCCGTTCCTCCGGCGTGAAGAATTTGAAGCCCGCGAGGTCAAAAAACCACTGCACCCGGACGAGGAAATCCTTCAGATCAAAGTGGGGGAGGTTGGAGACCAGCCGATGGGTGGGCAAAATGGTCAGCCCCTCGCTGTCCATGTTGACGAAGGTCATCATCACCTTTTCATAAGGAGGCAAGTCGCCGGGGGCTGTTGGCATTGCCGTTCCGGAGTGGAGTGTGCGGCACTCATTCCGGAAATTCACCGCCGTCTCATAGCGATGATGACCGTCGGCGATAATCAGGCGCTTGTCTTCCAGTTCCCCCTGGATCTTCGAGATCAGCAGGGGATCCTCGATCTTCCACACCGAATGGACGACTGCGTACTCATCCGTCACCTGAACCTCCGGTTTGCGGGATGCCACCTCCTCCAGGATTGAATCAACGTCCCGGTGCGGATCTGAATAGAGCATGAAGAGCTGGCCGAAATGTGTCCGGGTCTCCCGCAACAATTTCAGGCGATCCTCTTTGGGTCCGCTGAATGTTTGCTCATGAGGGAAGATAATTCCGGCAGAATAATCCTCCAACTGCCCAAGGCCAATAAAGCCTTTCCGGGTCAGCCGCCTGCCCGAAAGGGAAGGGAGCTCATAATCCTGGAAGTAGGCAAACAGGACCGGTTGATCCGTTTGGCGGAGAACGCCGGAAGTGAGCCACTCCTCGAGCGAGTGGTGGGCGCGCGTGTAAACATTCTCAGTCTCGTTGTCACCGCTAAACTGCTTTCCTCGAATGATGCGGGCGAGGTTAAAGGGGCTGGAGGCGTAGTAGCGTTCCTGCATATCATCGGAGATCTTGTCGTACGGTTGGGTGACGACTTTCTCGAGACCTCCGACCCTTTCCGGATCGTACATGAAGGCTCTAAATGGAAAGATTTTCGCCACTGGGCACCCTGGTTGAGACGCCGCTTTTCTGCTCGCTTAGCGCCTCTGTGGTAAATTGGTACAAGGCAGACTCAGCCGAGCGAAGCGAGAATCTCCTCGGTATGTTCGCCCAGCCGGGGAGGAGGCAGGCGGATCTCCCCGGGGCTGTCCGAGAGCTTGATCGGAATTCCCACGAGCTTTAGTTCGCCGATGGTCGGATGGGTGATAGACGCGACCATTTCCCGGGCTTGAATCTGGGGATCCTCAAAGGCCTCTTGCACCGTATTGATATATCCCGAGGGAACTCCGGCCTCCTCGAAGATTTTTCGCCACTCGCCGCGGGACCGGGTTTTAAACCTCTCAGCCAGGCGCGGGCGCAACTGATCGTAGTTTCGGAGCCGGTCCGCGTTGGAGACGAAGCGAGGATCTTCGCACAATTCTGGAAGTCCGATGGCCGCACAGAATTTCTTCCAAAGGCCTTCATTTCCGACTCCCACATTCATAAACCCATCAGCGGTTTCAAACATCTCATAGGGGGTGATTGAGGGATGACGGTTCCCGAGTCGTCTGGGAGTGACTCCGGCGAAATGGTTCTGCGCCTGGTAAGTTAAGCAGCCGATCAGTGAATCGAGCAGCGCAATGTCGATATGCTGTCCGCGTCCAGTGGTTTTGCGGACAAGCAGGGCAAGCAGAATGGCCTGGACCGCGTTCATCCCGGCAACGATATCAGCAATGGAGAGGCCAAACTTGACCGGGGGGCCCTCCGGAAAACCCGTCACGTCCATCGCTCCGCTTTCGCCTTGAATGACCACATCGAAACCCGGCGCCGAGGCCCGGGGACCGGTATGACCGTACCCTGTAATGGAGCAATAGATCAGTCGGGGATTTTTTTTCGAGACGTGATCAAAATCAAACCCCAGCCGGGCAAGTGCCCCTGCCCTGAAGTTCTCAACCAACACATCGGATTTTTGGATGAGCATCCAGAGCGCATTCTTGCCGGCCTCCGTCTTCAGATCCAGCACAATGGATTTCTTGTTCCGGTTCAGGCTCAGGAAGTACGCGCTTTCACCCTGGATGAATGGGGGACCCCAACCTCGCGTGTCATCTCCCGCGGGCGGCTCCACCTTGATGACCTCGGCTCCCATATCGCCCAGCGTCATGGTGCAGTAGGGACCCGAGAGGATGCGCGAGAGATCACACACACGAAGGTCTTCGAGGGGCAGCATGCTCTATCCGCCTTTCACCTTTGATCAAATAGTGCGGAGAAAACTTACACGAAGATACAGAAGATGGCGAGAAAAAGATGGAAAGGGCCCAAGGCTTTCCGGCATGTCTGAATCGGTCTCTTTCAAGCAACAGGACAAGAGGACATGGGAACCCGACCTAACGTCGCTTCATGAGGACCATATAAGTGATTCCCGAGGTGAAGAAGCCGCCAAACCAGGCGTAGTCGTAGAGCCAGTGAAGGGGTGGCACCACCACGCCAATCAGGGCGATCCCGATGCCGAGAATCAACGCAATGACGGCGCGGAGGTTGAAGCCTCGCGAAAACTCATAAAACCTCCCGCGCAAATAGAGATCCTCCGTCGCGATCATCTTCTTCCGGATCAAATAGTAATCCGCGATCATGATCCCCGCGACGGGTCCCAGCAGTCCGGAATAACCCACCAGCCATCCGATATACTTGTCGGCGTTTTCCATGAGTCGCCACGGTCGGATCAAAACGCCAAGGATGGCCGTGATGATCCCCCCGCGGACGAAGGTAATCTTGCTGGGCCAAAGATTTGAGAAATCATTGGCCGGGGAAACGACATTGGCGGCAATGTTGGTATTCAGGGTGGCTGTTCCTAACGCGAGGAGAGCAATAAACGCGATGAGGGGCTGGTTGAATTTTGACAGCAGCACAACAGGGTCCCAGATGGCCTGGCCGAAAATAACGATCGTGGCCGAGGTCACTGCGACACCAATGAAGGAGTAAAGCGTCATGGTGGAGGGCAATCCCAGCGCCTGCCCAATCTGCTGATCACGCTGCGACTTGGCAAAGCGTGTGAAGTCCGGGATGTTGAGGGAGAGAGTCGCCCAGTACCCAACCATGGCCGTCAGACTGGGGACGAAGACCTTCCAAACCTCAGTCCCGGTTCTCAAGCGGCTGGGCTG
>JBAVHJ010000492.1:0-3265 GCA_049685715.1 Terriglobia bacterium
TCGAACGGGTCATCTGGCTCGAGGCCGACCGCATGGGCAGCCTCAATGTGGACGAGGCCAATTTCAAATCGGAGCGCGAGGTGGTGAAGGAGGAACGCCGCGTGGGGGTGGAGAACCAGCCCTATGGTCGAGTATTTGAGGATCTTGCGGATGCCGCCTTTACGGTTCATCCCTATAAGCACACCACCATCGGAAGCATGGACGATCTCAACAAGGCCACCCTGGAGGACGTGCGCGAATTTCATCGGACCTTCTACCGCCCGGACAATGCCACCATGGTGATCGTCGGTGACTTGTCGGCAAGCCAGGCGGTGACCTGGGCCGAGAAATATTTTTCAGGCATCCCCAAGCCGGCCGCAGTGATCCCTCGTGTGACCGTAAAGGAGCCGCCTCAAGCCGCCGAGCGTCGTTTCACAAAGTGGTATGGCTCGGAGTCACCGCTGCCTGCCCTTATAGAGGCTTTCCATATGTCGGCGGAGTTTACGCCTGATTCCTATCCCCTCATATTGGCTTCGAACATCCTCTCCGGAGGCGAGAGCAGCCGGCTCTATCGCCAGCTCGTCTACAAAGATCAGATTGCCTTGCAGACGGCCGGCATCGGCAACTTCACCGAGCATCCGAACCTCTTCCTCGCCTTTGCCATTTTGAATCCGGGGAAGAGTGTTGCGGAGGGAGAAAAAGCGCTGGAAGGAGTGCTGGAAACGATGAGGACTGAACCGGTCAGTACTGAGGACCTTGAAAAAGCAAAGAACCAGGAGATTTCCGGCGATATCCTGGGCCGGCGTACCGCCCAGCAGAAGGCCGATGCCATCGGCCGGGCCGCGGTGATTGGCCGCGATCCGAACCTCGTCAATACTTCGCTTGAGCACTTTCTGCGGGTAACCCCGGCGGACATCCAACGGGTGGCGCGCGAATACCTGGATCCAGCCCATCGCACCGTCATGTTGATTGAGCCTCCGAAGACTGAGGCCAAACAAGGAGGAGGCAACCAATGAAACGCAGACGATTCGGTTTGGGTATGATTTTTCTGACGGCGATATTCTCTTTGCTCGCGACCACTTCCTGGCCTCAGACAAAAGGGAAACAACCCTCCCCGGCGAAACCGGCGGGGGAAAAGAAAGCCGGCGAAGCCGTTCCTCCCGGGGTGAAATTGGTGACCCCAATGCCGGCGCCCGCTGCCGCGAAGCCATATCGGTTTCCCAAGGCCGTCACTCGAACGCTTCCGAACGGGTTGCGAGTCTATGCCATTTCCGACAGCAGGCAGCCCCTGGTGACGGTGCGCCTGGTGCTTATGAGCGGCGGTTCAAGAAATGATCCGACGGAAAAGCTCGGTGTCGCCAACCTGGCCGCCGACCTGCTCAAACAGGGCACGGCCACCCGCTCTGCACAGCAGATTGCCGAAGCCATCGATTTCGTGGGGGGAAACCTCAGTGCCAGTGCGGGCAAGGACGACACGCACCTGACGGTCCGGGTCGTTAAGAAGGACTTCGACCTGGGCATGGATCTGCTCTCTGATGTCCTGCTCCATCCCGCCTTTAAGAAGGAGGAAGTGGACCGACGCAGGCAGCAGGCCCTTTCCGGCCTCCAGGTCCAGTATTCCGATCCCGGATACATCGCAGGCGCCATGCTCAGTCGACTTCTTTATGGCTCCAACCCTTATGGCTTCCCCGGCAACGGCACCCCCGACTCGCTCCGTGCGATCGACCGCGACGATCTCGTGCGCTTCCGGAGCGATCACTATACCCCCGATCAAGCCTTGGTCGCCTTCTCCGGCGATATCTCTGCAGAGGCTGCCTTCGCTGCGGCCGAAAAGTATCTTGGCGCTACGGTCTGGCCGAAGCGTGATATCTCGTCTCTCGGATCGACGGCTCCGGTGCCCGTCCAGGGTCTGCGCATCATTCTGGTGGACAAGCCGGATGCCACCCAGACACAAATTCGCGTCGGTCGCCTGGGCATCCCGCGAAACAATCCGGACTACGTTCCGCTGCTGGTCACTAACCGCATCTTCGGGGGCGGCTTCAACTCGCGCCTTTCGACCGAAGTGCGCCAGAAGAAGGGACTCACCTACGGGGCTTATTCGACGTTCAATAGTTACAAGGAGGCAGGCGAGTTCTCCGCCTCCACATTCACGCGCACCGAAGCCACGGTGGAGGCGACCAAACTGGTGGTGGATTTGATTGGAAAGATGTCCACCGGCGATCTTGACCCCAAGGAGCTGGATTTTGCGCGCGACTATCTGGCGGGCGTGTTTCCCATCCAGTCCGAGACCGCCGAAAATGTGGCGTCGAGCATCCTCACGGTGGTGCAGTACGATCTGCCCCCCGATTACAACGACGTCTATCAGCAGAAGGTCATGGCGGTGGGCCCGGCGCACGTGAAATCGATGGCGGCGCGCTACTTCGACGCCAACAACCTCGTTCTGGTCCTGGTGGGCAATGTAAAAGCATTCGGTGAAACGCTTCACAAGGAATTCCCCCAGGCAAAATATGAAGAGCTGCCGTTCGACCAGGTAGACCTGCTGGCCCCGGATTTGCGGAAGCCGAAGGTCACAGGCGCGGCCGCCACACCGGAGTCGCTTGAACGCGGCAAGGCACTTATTACTGCGGCGGCGGAGGCGGCGGGCGGAGCCCAGCTCGCGAAGATTGAAAGCGTCGAGTTTCGGGCGCAAGGTGACCTCGTCACCCCGCAGGGCACCTTCCCGATTGAGACGACGGTGACCGTTGCCTACCCGGACCACATGAGGACCGAAATAGTGCTTCCCATGGCTTCGATCAAAACCGGATTCGACGGGAAATCGAGTTGGCTGCAATCCCCCCAGGGGACGATGGATCTGCCTCCGGCATTGAACACGGAAAACCTGCGCAATATCGCACTGACGGCAGGCTGGGGATTGTTCCGGCAGGCCCTCGAAGGAAAGAGCGAAGTGAAGTTTATCGGCGAGGAGGAGGTGGAGGGCCAAAAGCTCGTCGCCGCCGAATGGACGTCACCCGCCGGTCCGGTTAAGCTCTATTTCGATCCTACAAGCCGGATGCTGGTGGGAGCTCGCTTCCGGCAGACCGGCCTCCAAGGAGTCGCCGAGGTGCTGGACTTGTGGAGTGAATTCAAGGCGGTGGAGGGGGTTCAATTTCCGTACAAACACACGACCTTTCGCGACGGAGCCAAGAGCGGCAACTTGACCGCCTCCTCGGTTCAACTGAACACCAAGCCGGATCCGACGGTTTTCAACAAGCCAAAGTAGATTTGCCTGGGTGCCGCAGGCATGGGG
>JBAVHJ010000493.1:0-3841 GCA_049685715.1 Terriglobia bacterium
GAACACAAACGCGGCCAGGAAATGGATGAACCGCACCGTCCCGAACCAGTAACCAAAGGAAGCTTCTCTTCCCAGTTGAATGGCCAACGGTTTTCCGATCAGATACCCCGTGATGACCGAGGTGGTAACTGTCAGGGCATTCAGCCAGTGGTAGAACCTCACCGGAAGCTGCCACACATAAACTCGTCGGATGGAGTTTCTTTCCATGCGCGCCTCCTAGTAAGTGTTGATGGAGTGAACGTAGGTCCCTTTTTCATCATAGAGGTGAACGGCACAGGCGATGCAAGGATCAAACGAGTGAATCGTCCGTATCACTTCCAATGGCTGCTCGGGATTCAATACCGGAGTGCCGATCAACGCGGCCTCGTAGGCTGACATTTGGCCCTTGCTGTCGCGCGGAGAGGCGTTCCAGGTGCTGGGTACGACCAACTGGTAGTTATCGATTTTCTTGTTCTTGATCACAATCCAGTGCGCCAGGGCGCCGCGGGGCGCTTCGCTGAGCCCGACTCCCTTGGCTTCGCTGGGCCAGGTGTCGGGATCCCATTTCTCATTGTTGAACATGCGTGAATCGCCGTTCTTGATGTTGGTGAGCAACTGCTGGTAAAACTCCTTCGCCCAGCCGGCGATCAACATTGTTTCGAGACCGCGAGCCGCAGTGCGTCCCAATGTGGAGAACAGGGCCGTTACGGGAACGTCCAGCTTCTTCAGGGTTGCATTGACGATCTCTTTGACTTCTTCGCGACCGGAAGCATACGCGACCAGCAACCGCGCGAGCGGACCCACCTCCATCGCATTTCCCTTCCATCGCGGCGTCTTCAACCAGCTGTATTTTTGCTTGACATCGAGGTACTCGTAAGGCGGTTTTGGACCGGTATACTTCAGCTTGGTTTCCCCCACCCAGGGATGTTTCGCCGCGTTGTCACCATCGGAATATTCGTACCAGGAGTGAGCGATGGATTCCTGAACTTGTTCCGCGTTCTTTCCGTCGACCTCGTGGACTTCGTTCAAATTGCGGTTGAGGATGGCCCCGCGCGGGAACTTGAATTTGGAAAGATCGGCGTAACCATTGGTCGGAAGGTCGCCGTAGACCAGGTAATTCGGCAACCCGCTTCCAATGGCCCCCCAGTCTTTGTAAAAAGAAGCCACGGCCAGCAGGTCAGGAATGTAAACCTGCTCGATGAACTCCTTGGCTTGATTGAGGAGGGTCCCGACATAAGCAAGCCGTTCGGCATTCAAGGCGTTGGAGTCATCCAGGTTGACGGCACAAGGCGCGCCGCCCACCAGATAGTTGGGGTGCGGATTCTTACCGCCAAATATGGTGTGAATCTTGACGATCTCCTTCTGCCATTCCAGGGCTTCCAGGTAATGCGCCGTGCCGATGAGGTTGACCTCGGGCGGCAGCTTGTACGCGCCGTGTCCCCAGTAGCCATTCGCGAAGATTCCCAGCTGGCCACTGCTGACAAAAGCGGTCAGGCGCTTCTGGAGGTCTGAAAAGTAAGCCGGAGAGCTCTTGGGCCAGTTCGAGATGCTTTGGGCGAGTTCAGAAGTCTTCTTCGGATCGGCCTTGAGTGCGCTCACAATATCCACCCAGTCGAGTGCGTGGAGATGGTAAAAGTGAACGACATGGTCCTGCATGTACTGAGTGCAGAACATGAGATTCCGCACCAGTTCCGCATTCGGGGGGACCGTAATCCCCAGGGCGTCTTCGACGGTGCGGACCGAGGCCAGGGCGTGGACCGTTGTGCACACCCCGCAGGCGCGTTCCGTAAAGGCCCAGGCGTCGCGCGGGTCGCGGCCCTTCAGGATGATTTCAAAACCGCGGACCATCGTGCCGGAACTGTAAGCATCCACCACCTTACCATTCTGAACTTCCACTTCCACCCGGAGGTGGCCTTCAATGCGAGTGATGGGATCGATAACGATTCGGCTGGGCATTACTCACCGCCTTTCTTTTCTTCAGCAGAAGGGGCGCTGTCTTTGATTTCCTGGCGAAGCTGGCGCCGTTTCTTGATATTGGTCGTGATAGCATGGGCGGCGATCCCAACGGCCGTGAGCGCGCCGACCGTGACACCCACCGTGTCGGCAGTGGATTCAATCCCAAATCCCGGGAACGAAGCGAGATGCTGATAGAACGGGCCGTTGTCCCAGAAGTTGGCCTCGGTGCAACCAATGCACCCGTGCCCCGACTGGATGGGGTAGCTGACGCCATTGTTCCATCGCATCACGCCGCAGGAATTGTATGTCACCGGACCGCGGCAACCGACCTTGTAGAGGCAATAGCCTCGCCGTGCGTTCTCGTCGTCAAAGGTCTCGACAAACAATCCCGCGTCATAGTTGGGGCGACGGTAGCAGGTGTCATGAATCCGCCGAGAGTAGAAGGCCTTGGGCCGGCCCAAGCCGTCGAGCTGCGGGATGCGGTCGAAAGCGAGCAAGTGGACAATCGTTCCGGCCATCACTTCGGCGATGGGCGGGCAGCCGGGCACATTGATAATCGGCTTGCCGGAGATCAGCTTGTGAATCGGCGTGGCCCCGGTCGGATTCGGCTTGGCAGCTTGGATGCAACCGTTCGAGGCGCAACTGCCCCAGCAGACAATCGCCTTGGCATTGGCGGCGGCCTCTTTAACTATATCCAGCGCCGTGCGTCCGCCGATACAGCAGTAAACCCCGTCTTCCTCAGTGGGGACCGAGCCTTCCACCAGCATCAGGTACTCACCTTTGTACTTGGCCATGGTCTGGTGAAGTGCTTCCTCGGCCTGCTTTCCAGCAGCTGCCTGGAGTGTCTCCGTGTAATCAAGCGAGATCTTGTCCAGCACAATGTCGGAGACGATGGGGTGGGAAGAACGAATGAAGGATTCACTGCAGCAGGTGCATTCCTGGAAATGGAACCATACAACGGGCAGGCGGGGCTTGGTATCGAGGGCCTCGATCACCCTCGGCACCCCGGTGGCTTCAATCCCGGCGGCGGCGGCAATCCAGCCGCAAAATTGCAGGAAATCCCGGCGGGAATAGCCATGCAACCGGGCTTGTTCCCAGATGGTAAGACGGTGGTCGGTCATTACATCCTCCTTGACGATTTGAACCACAAAAGGTGAAAGAAAGCAGAAACAAAATGCGGCGAAAACTTATGACTTGAAAGAAGCTGAAGGATTGCTGAATAGAATTTCTACGCCTTCAATCATCAGGTTGGCCCTGAGAACGACCGTGTCTCCCAGTTGCATTTCCGGAGAACCGTCCAGGGTCAACTCAATCAAGCAGGGATTCAATGAGACCTTCACGAAGCGCTGTCCGTTTTTGTCAAATATCTCGGCAATTTCTCCTTTAAGTTCGATGTCTTGCGGTTTTGAGATTTCCATCATGATGGAGAATCCTGGTGCACCCATTTAGTGACTCAGGGAAAAAGGTAGCAAGACGGATGCCAAATCAAAAGGAGGCTAAGCGCAAGAAAATGAATGGAGGGGTCGTTTCATAATTTTCCGTGGGCGCGGATTTCCGCTAGAACGCTGGCGGATTTCCGTTAAGGATTGGGCGAGGACCTTTTCGCCTCCACCGGAAATGATCACCGTTTATCGGCACGAGTTCTTCCAGCTTAACCCAGACACGCCCTCCTTTCCTCCATGTGACAGGATGTGGCCGGCTCGGGGAAGCACTGGGAGTCGCGGCTCTGCCGCCCAATATTGCGGTAAGCCTTTGGCTTACCGGAGCGCGCCTTCTTCCCCTTTTTTTAATTGATCGCAAAATCCCGACGCCATTGGCGGCGGGCTTTTGCGGCTCAAAAGGGGGTCGTAGAGCTTGGGTGGGGCAGAAAGGCGGAGCCTTTCCGCAATAATGAGCGGCAGAGCCG
>JBAVHJ010000494.1:0-4002 GCA_049685715.1 Terriglobia bacterium
CCTGTTAAAAAAAAATAGAGCACCAGGATGAATCCCGTGAGCAGGGAATAACTCAGGGTTCGCTTGATGAGGAGATCGATTTCCATTAGCCGATGCTTGAGAATCGCAAACGCAAAGGAGATGGGAATCAACAGGTAGAGCAACTTCTGGATGATCCCTACGGGGGCATTGACCGTATAGCTGGTCACCCGGCCCGAGGGCAAAAGCACCACCACCGTGAAAATGACAACAGCGAGCGATATTACCAGATGGCCCGCAACGGCCGTCAGCGTTCCCCACAGAGGCCATTTCACCTGTCTCTTCTCTTCCGGCCCGCTCTCACGATAGCTGCGCGCCAGGGCGACACAGGTGGCTACGGGCAGGAACACGATGTAATAGATCGCAAGGAGTATGCCGGAAAGTGCAGGCACGAGGAGACCCAGTGGGACCCTGAGCCACGAGGTATGAAAAACCCGCAGGCCCAGTCCGGCTGCCCCTACCAGCAGAAACTCCACACCAATCCACAAGAGTATTCCGGGGACCGGTTCCGAGAGAAGAAGCTTTCTCCATCGCTCGCATCGCCAGCGGCGCAAACCACTGAACCGGATGAGGGCAACTATTCCAAGCAGGGGTAATACTATCGTGGCCGCGACGGCAGCCCGGTTGGCCGGGAGCAGGGCCACCGCCGACGTTCCCAGGATGACTCCGGTGACCGCGGCAACCGGGATTCCGTACACCCACCTGAGGATCTTCGGGTAGGCATGGAGAATGGGCCGGCGGCGGGGAAAAATCAAGGTGAGATGGAAGAGCAGGGGCACGACAACCAGCGCGAAGAAAGCAAAGTATAACGTCACTGTCAATTCCGATTTGCTCAGGGCACCGGAAGGCATCAATCCGCGCGTCGAACTCGCGTCCAGTTGGGCCAGGGGCTGCATCAAAAAATAAGCGGCCGTGACCGCTGACATGAGGTAAAACACGAATGCTCGCCGGTCGTCGAACTTCTTCCAATAGACTAGCAATCCAATCCCAAAAAACGTTATCCCGACCACCAGGCTGCTGCTTAACGCGAGCCACACTTCCCGGGATTGAAGGGGACTGCGAATGGATAGAGCGAGCTCGCGCTGCTCGCTGTTCCGCTGGATGGTAAAGTGAACGATATCGCCCACTCTCAGCGTGTTCATATGCTGCTGGAGCTGTTGAAGGTCATGGGTGGGAATTCCATCGACCTTCATCACCTGATCCCCCCGCTGAATCCCGGCCATCTCTGCAGGGCTTGCCGGATGAATGGCCATCACGGAACCTTGCTTGAATCCCCAAAAGGATTTTCGGGAACTGGACTGCTGGGCGTCGAACATGTAAACCATCCCTGTCCAGCCCGTCCGATTCCAGATCGACATGCGCCACCCGATCAACGCCAAAGTGGACGCCACCACTAGGCCTCCGATGCTTACCCATAGCAATCGCTTGGACTTGAAATCCATGCTCTCCTCTGTAGTCGGAATCGTTTCGGTCCCGATTGTACTTCCCCGGCCTCCTCTTCGCAATCCTGAGGAGGCCTGGCCAGTCCATTTTTTTTGGAGGTAGGGTTTTAAAGCGGAATAGGGTCGTTATCGAACTGAGCTCCGAATGGAGCGAAAGACTCATTGGCTTCCAGGTAAGCTACCAGAAGAAGGCCTCAGTTCAAAGGGTCAGTCTGCGAAGACAAAGCTGTCGCCTGACGGGGCGCTGTGGCTTCAGGAGCACGAAAATTCCAAGGCTGGCGCCAGGCGCCGAAAATCTACTGCCCCCTTAAAGGGGGCTATAGAAAGAATACAGAAGGGGAAGATGGACCCTCCGAAATTTGACAGGCGGCAGCCGCAGAATCGTGTGGCCTGGGTTGACTCCCCTCGGAGGCGGTGATAGTTTTACTGAGCAATTCATCATAAGAGGATCCTCAACCCAATGTCATCAGCATGTCGAAGTAACCCTTGGCTCATGATTCGTCGATTAGCGTTCACGACAACCCTCTGTATTTGCCTCATGCCGCTTCTGACACAGGCTCAGCCCACTGGAGCGGCGGGCGGCACCAAGAAAAGCTCAACCAGAAGACCAGCAACGGTCGCAACGACGTCCGGGATCACCAGTGCGCCCAGACTTCCCGTTGTCAAGCCTGAGACCGTGGGGATGTCGAGTGAACGGCTGGCGAGGATCGATGCGGTTGTTAAGGAAGCGATCGATCATCACAACACCCCGGGTGCCGTCGTTCTCATTGGTCACAAAGGCAAGATTGTATATCGGAAGGCCTATGGCAACCGGTCTCTTGAACCCCAAACCAAGCCTATGGAGCTGTCAACGGTCTTCGACATGGCGTCGATCACAAAGGTGGTGGCTACGACGACTTCACTCATGATCCTATTGGAACAGGGTGCCTTCCGCCTGGACGATCCCGTGTCAAAGTACTTGCCGGAGTTTGCAACTCCAGTAAAAGAGGCGGAACCGAAGTCGTCCCCTCCGCAGTCCGCGACAACAACCCAATCAGCAGCGGTCCCTCCAACCACCCCAACTTGGGACGCCACCGACAAAAGCAAGATTACCATTCGTCAGCTCATGACCCATTTCTCCGGACTCAAACCCGATTTCAATCTTTTCGAGAAGTGGTCGGGATACGAGGAGGCGCTCCGCCGGCTGAAAACCGAAACGCTTCAATCTGCCCCGGGAACAAAGTTCGTGTACAGCGACCTTAATTACATCGCTCTGGGAGAATTGGTACTCAAGTTGTCGGGAACACCGCTCGAAGTGTTTGCCCGTCAGCATGTTTTTGAACCCCTGGGCATGCGTGATACGAGTTTCAAGCCCGACGCTTCACACCGCCTGAGAGCGGCGCCCACCGAGAAACGCGCCGCCACGGAGGCCTACCTCGGAGGCAAAGAGGCCAGCGGCCCCGGCGATCAGATTATCCAGGGTGAAGTTCACGATCCGACGGCTTGGAGGATGGGTGGCGTGGCAGGACATGCCGGGTTATTTTCGACAGCCGACGACCTGTCGGTTTATTGTCAGATGATTTTGAATCTCGGTGAATTCCGGGGAAAACGGATCTTGAGCCCTCTCGGCGTGAAGACGATGACCTCAAACCAGGTGCCTGCATCGCTTGCCCGGGAGGCTCCCGGAAATGTGCGTGTCGCACGAGGGCTGGGCTGGGACATCGCCTCCTCTTATTCCAGCAATCGCGGCGACTTGTTCCCCGCTAATTCCTTCGGACACACCGGATTTACCGGCACGGATCTCTGGATCGACCCATCAACGAGCACCTTTCTAATTCTGTTGACGAATCGAGTTCACCCCAACGGAAAAGGCAATGTGACGGAGCTGCGGGCTAAGGTGGCGAATGTTTTGTCAGCGTCGATCCTCGAATCGAAATAATCACCCGTCGCGTCAAGAGAATTTGCCAACTGCCGGAAAATATTTTATAAATAAGGGGTCATGAAGGAGCCATCGGTGTTTAAGAATCCGAAGGCAGTGGAGCGCTGCCTCGAACTGCCCAACCTCATCTCGTTCCGATTTGTCGGCAGTTCCGGGCATCGTTATTACTCTCAATTACTGGGTGCCATTGAAGGGGTCGTGCAAACAGCCCAGATCAAGCGGCAGTTTCAAAGGAGCTCCAGCGGCGGGCGGTACGTTTCTTATCGCTTCGACATCTTTTGCACAGAGATGGACGAAGTCGAAGGCATCTACCGTGCCGTCGGGAAGCTCCAGGATACAAAATTCGTGTTGTGAGCTTCCTCCTGCATCTTCCCTTCCTGAAATCACCCTTGCGGGCTTCTCATCTTTCGTCTACCATCACGAATTCCCTTGGTCACGCACATCACCTTCTAGGATGAATAACATGGAACTTCACGGAAAAACGGCCTTGGTTACCGGTGGAGCGCTCCGGGTCGGTCGAGCCATTGCTCTCACCCTGGCGGAGCGCGGCGCGAACGTGGTCGTGAATTACAACCGGTCTGCTGACGCCGCCAACAACACCGTCAAAGAGATCGAGGCGCACGG
>JBAVHJ010000495.1:0-1625 GCA_049685715.1 Terriglobia bacterium
CGCTTTTTGAGTCGAATCTCCGCCTACCTGAACCGTCGGTCTATTGGGTAATGAAGATATTCTTTCACCCCTCCGGGGCTCCAATCATTTTCATACCCTTACCCCGCCCTCGCCCCGCATAAAGAAAAAGCGCGGGGCTCAGACGGGGCTACAATCTGGCGGCCCTCCGGGCCTCTGATTGGAAATAAACCTTCGACTGAAATTGCAAGACTGATTGGAAATAGACCGTGGAAGTAAAGAGGGGTCAAACTCGGGCATGGGATTCTGCTGCAAAGCTCCTCTGCGTCAATCTGTGGAAAATAAATGATTTCAGGGGTTACATATCCGCTATCTGCAACTGACGAAGGGCCCGGGCACGCAGAGCGGTCAAAGGCTGATCTTTGGTGCACCGAATTGAGAATCGTTGGACGGGTGGCGGATGGATGTGGAATCGCACAAGCTTTGGTAGCCGTGATCCCGTTTTTTGGGATCGCGGGTTTTTCTCTGCCGGTCGCAAAACCCCGTGATCCGCGAAAAAGCGAGCGGATCACGGCTACCGAAGCGTACCACTTTGCAAGACACTGTCATACCTCACTATAAGTTCTCAGCCTTAATAATACAAAAACCCTTCCCATTTTGACCGCAAGATTCGGATAGATTTCCGCGAAGATTTGCCCTATCTTCGTCAATGTTTGCTGAGCTTTCATGTATTGTTAAAACGATGGAGGTCGAAGAATTTGCTTCAACAAGAATCCAATCCCCAACACTCGAGCGTTTCGTCCGATGAATTGCGTTGGCAGGCGGTGTTGAACAGGGATTCCCGGTCAGACAGGACATTCGTGTTTGCGGTTCGCTCGACCGGGATCTATTGTCGTCCTTCCTGTCCGGCGCGCCGTCCGCAACGCACGCAGGTCATCTTCTTTCCGGAACCCACCGCAGCGGAGCGCTCAGGCTTCCGTCCTTGTCGACGCTGCCACCCGCGTGAGGAGGCCCAGAGGAACCCTCAAGCCGAGGTGGTTCGACGCGTCTGCGCCCTCATCGATTCCGGATCGGAGGAGACCCTGACTTTAGACGCCCTGGGAGACAAGGTAGGCATGAGTCCTCATCACCTTCAGAGGACCTTCAAGCGTTTGATGGGGATTACCCCGAGGCAGTACGCTGAAGCCCGCCGTTTGAAACACTTCAAGTCACAATTGCGTAATGGTCAAAATGTGACCACGGCTCTCTATGAAGCAGGGTACGGCTCCAGCAGCCGTCTTTACGAAAAGACCGGGGCACATCTCGGCATGACCCCAACCACTTATCGAAAAGGAGGAGAAGGCATGGTGATCCGCTATGCGGTCAACAATTCCCCGTTGGGACGCCTCTTGGTCGCAGCCACTGACCGGGGCATCTGTTTTCTGAGCCTGGGAGATTCTGACCGGCCCCTCGAAAACGTGCTTCGAGAGGAATACCCGTCGGCTGAGATTCGTCGTGAGCAAACGGGACTCGGTCAGTGGGTCAACTCCATCATGAAACACCTTCAAGGAAGCCAGCCCCAACTGAAGTTGCCGGTCGATGTCCAGGCGACCGCGTTTCAACGGGCGGTGTGGCAGAAACTGCAGTCGATCCCCTACGGACAAACGCGAAGCTACAGCGCCATTGCT
>JBAVHJ010000496.1:0-1853 GCA_049685715.1 Terriglobia bacterium
CTACAATGGCTTGCCGTGGCTCAATCACCCGGAAATAAACGACCGCATTGACCTTGACCGCCACATTGTCGCGGGTGATCACGTCCTGGGGAGGAACTTCATGCGTCTCCAGGCGGAGAGAGACGCGCACCATGCGGTCAATGGGCTTGAAGACAAAGATAATTCCCGGTCCTTTGGCGTGCTCCAAGAGGCGACCCAATCTAAAGATCACACCTCGTTCGTACTCCGCAAGAATCTTGATGCAACTCATCAGGTACAACACGAGAATGACGACCAAGACCAAAAAGAAATTAGGTTCAAACGCTGACGACATAAATCCTCCTTGAGGTGAGGCTCAAATTGAATGGTTGGGCAGGTGCAGTGGCTTCCCTTTCAAAAATTTCTTCAAGGCCCGTTCGGGACCTGCCTCCCATCCAACGAAGGGAGTACGATGCAAAAAGTTCCATCGAGCGGGCGGCTAATCCTTTTGCCGGACTTTCAGCTTCAGTCCCTCGATCGCCGTGACAATGACAGGATGGCCTTTCTCAATCGGCTCAGGGGCCATGGCGTTCCAATACTCGCCGCGGACATAGACTTTGCCCAGGGGATCGATCTTTGTATAAGCGATACCCTCCAGCCCCATCATTCCTTGCTCCCCCGTCAGGGCCTTGTGCTTGCGCGCGATCAAAACCAGCCGCAACAGAAAGACCGTAATGATCGCCAGCGGCAAAAACACGGAGAGGGCCGTCCACTTGTGAATCTGCAATTCCGGAATGGGCGAGTCCACCAGGATCAGGGACCCGATCACTCCCGAAAGGATTCCCCCCAACGCCAAGATTCCATGACTGGTGATTTTGGCCTCCAGAATGAAAAGTACGACGGCCAGCAGGATCAGGATCACGCCAACGTAGTTGATTGGCAACAAGTGGAAGGCGAACAGTGCCAGCACAAACGCGATGGCTCCCCCGACACCGGGAAAGATTAATCCCGGATGACTGAATTCAACGTAAAGACCGAGGATGCCGATCGCCCCCAAAACGAGGGCAATGTTGGGATTCAGCACCTTGTCGAGAAACCTCTGTCGCATGGTCATTCCCACTTCGATAAGGACTTGGCCCTTCAGATGCAGAATCCTGGTCGAGCCCCCAAACTGCTTGATCGTCTTTCCATCAAATCGTTCAAAAATGTCCTCGGGAGTATTGCAGACCGCATCGATCAAATGACCGGCCAAAGCTTCGGAATCGGAGAATGATTTGGCCTCGGTGACGCCTTTTTCAGCGAGTTCGACATTGCGGCCGCGTTTTTCGGCGAGACTGCGCATATACGCTGCGCTGTCCTCTTCGATCTTTTTCTTCATCGATTCATCCAAAGGGATCGAACCCCCTGAAATGGGATTCAGGGCGACAGGATGGGCCGCGCCGGTGTTGGTCCCCGGCGCCATGATTGCCACGTCGGCCGACATGAGGATAAAGAAGCCCGCCGAAGCAGCCCGGGCGCCGCTGGGACTGACAAAGATGATAACCGGAACCGGAGAAGCCACAATCTTCTCGATGATTTCGCGCATGGACGATTCCAGCCCGCCCGGAGTTGCCAGGCTGATGAGGATTGCGTCCGCGTGACGGGCGTTGGCATAATCCACCGAGCGGGTGACATATTCCGCCGTAATGGGATGAATGATTTCATCATTCAGGGTGATGTGAATGATTTCGGCCCGCCCCGATGAGGCGAGGAGTCCGCATCCCAGTAGCAACGCGGAAATGAATAAGACTTTGGAGTAATGTTGTAGGTTCATGTCCTTGATCCGGGTTTGCTCGTGTGCCGCCTTCCCATGGGGCCACGGGCCGTGTCTCACCAGATCGACTATTTACTTTCGG
>JBAVHJ010000497.1:0-7679 GCA_049685715.1 Terriglobia bacterium
TTTCTTTATGCGGGGCGAGGGCGGGGTAAGGGTATGAAAATGATTGGAGCCCCGGAGGGGTGAAAGAATATCTTCATTACCCAATAGACCGACGGTTCAGGTAGGCGGAGATTCGACTCAAAAAGCGCAGAATCGCAGGGTCAGATCTTTGCAATTTTCATTTTGCTTTCGAGAAGATCACTCTACGAGTCTGGGTTTAACGTCCGATGGGAATTGAAAATTGAAAAGGTCTAACCCCCAATCCCAAGCATTTAACTTGGCTCCTGGTCTCCATCTCCTCTGCACTTGGCCACGATGAGAGTAATGTCGTCGTGCTGTTCGCGAGGGCTGAACTGCTGGACTTCCGCAACAATTGAGGCGATCAACTCCTGTGAAGAGAGATCTCGATGCCGCCGCAGCGCGTCGATCAGCCGCTGTTCTGTGAAATCCTCTCCCGCGTCGTTGAACGATTCGGTGATCCCGTCGGTGCAAAGGACGAGAGTATCTCCCGCGAGGAGTTGGCGTTCCGCGATCGAGCCATCCCATTCCCTGAAGAGTCCCAGGACCGTGCACGTGGAATCGAGCTTCTCAACGGTATGATCGCTGCGCAGGAGAAGCGCTGAAAGGTGGCCGCAATTCACGTAGCGCAAGCGGCGCAGCGCTTCGTCATATTCGGCAAAGAAGAGGGTGGCGTAGGCGCTTTCGGGCGTGTTCTCGTAAAACATCCGGTTCACCGATCGCAGCAAGCCCTGGGGGTTATCCCACGGGATCGCGCACTGACTCCGGAGATTCGCCTGCAGATTGGCCATCAGAAGAGCCGCAGCGATTCCTTTCCCTGAAATGTCGCCGACGACCAATCCGAAACGCCCTTGACCCAGATCGAGGAAATCGTAGTAATCGCCACCGACTTGGCGGGCTTGGATACAGATCCCCGCGTATTCGAGTGTCCTGATGGGCGGCAACGTTTGGGGGAAAAACCTTGCCTGCACCAGTCTTGCAATCTCCAGTTCCTGAGCCGCGCGGCGGTCGGACTCCAGCCTCTCCGCACTGGCACGCCGTTGCGCTTCGACCTCCCGGGTCACTTCATCGAAGCCGACCAGCTCAAAGGAGTTTCCATCCACATCGCTGAAGCGAGTAAACACTCCTCCCCAGGCCGGCGGCTGCTCCTCGCCCGGGATCGACGGGACCTCCGAAGGCTCGGCCGTCGCCGGACGCTCATACCGGACGCGTCTCAGGCGGGGTGCAAAATGAAAGCGAACCCCGCGCTTATGCCACTCAATGTACTTTGCAGCCACATTGTCGGTGACGAACACAACGCCGGTGGGCCGACCGATGAGCTGGTACTCATAGGATTCGGGCTGTGGGGCGACCAACGTAAGCACCGCGGTGCCGTCGGGAGGCGAGACCGCGACCCAACGGTCACCGGATTGAAGCCGGGCATCAAAAGCCACCTCGAATCCGAGTTGATCGATGAAGAACCGCAGGCTTTGATCCTGATCTCGAACAAAAACCTTGATGGCGTGGACGCGCAGGTGGCGGGCCTGCCGATCCGGGCGGGCACCGGATTGGTCGGGTCCCTCAGATGAAGGAGGACTCCACATTTGAGGGATTATAGCTCACTGAACGATCGGGGTCATTCTTTCCAAGCTCCAATCCGGATCGTAAGCTTTTCTACAAATGGATCTAGCCTTTATGTATTGTGGGAGGGAACGAGGATGAAGCCTGCTGCACCAGTTAAGTTGTATAAAAGTTTAGACCTGACTCGAGCAATTCTCTTTCCACCACTGAGGTGCGGAGAAGGCCGGCCCAACCTTGAGCTCTCTGCGTCTCGGCGGTGTACGCGCTTTGGAGATCAAAAGGACTTGACCACGTTCACAAAGGCTGACGGAGAATCCTTAGCCAATGGGCCGCCGCTTGGAGCCAACGGGGAAGAAGGGGTGCACGGTCAGAACGCGTTCGCGGCGGCGCTCCTCCTCCAGGTTACGGACGCGGGCTTTCAAGAGGTCATTCAGCGAGACAATCCCCATCAGTTTGCAGGGATCGTTACGATCGACCACGGGGAGCCGCGTGAGTCCGGTGTCGGCCATCCTGTTCACCACTGCGCGTAATGGTTCGTCGGGATAGGCCTTGGCCGGGTTGAGTCTGACAAGTTCGCCCAGGTTGAGCCCCTCGCTCGAGGGAGGGTGCTCCAACAGAAACTTCTGTAGATCGTGGCGCGTTACAACACCTGCAAAGCGGCCATCCGCGTCAACGACCGGATACAAGCGTTGACCGTGCTTGTGATTGTTGCGGAAGGATTGGGCCAAGTCTTTCGCTGAGGTACTTGCTGAAAGAACAACAATGTTGGTCCTCATAACCTCGCGCACGAACAATATCTCCAGCGGATCAACCGTATACTCCCGGCTCAGGTGATAGCCCCGGCGAGCGACTTTTTCAGTGAGGATCGACCGGCGCAGCGCCAGGACAGTGAACCCGTGGGCGATCATGGAGGCGACGAGCAAGGGAAGCAGCACATTCACATCGTGGGTGAGTTCCAGCGCGAAGATGATCCCTGTGAAGGGGGAGCGCATCGTCCCCCCGAGGATCGCACCCATGGCGATGAGCGGCCAGAAGCCCATCCCTTCGTTAGGCAAGACCGTGGCCATTACGCCGCCCAGCGCCCCTCCCATCAACAGCAGGGGGGCCAGGACGCCCCCCGAAGTCCCTGAGCCCAGAGACACGGACCAGATGATCCCCTTGACCACAAGGAGACCCAGCATCAATCGAATTGGCATATCGCCCCGCAGCAACGACCCGATGGAATCATAGCCCACACCGAGTGCATGCGGAGAAAACCAGCCTCCGATCCCAACCACAAGCCCGCCGATCGCCGGCCACCACATCCAGTGAATGGGCACTTTTCCAAAAGCATCTTCCGCCGCATAGACCGAGATGGTCAGCAGCGCTGAGAGCGCGCCGGCGAGCAACCCTATCACAACGCATCCGAGCAGACCTTTGGGTCCGATAAACACCGGGTGTGGCGGGGTAGGGAAGAGCGGCCCCATCCCGAGGATATAGCGACGTGTCGCGGCGGCCGCGGCGCTGGCAAGTCCCACGGGAATCAAGCTTCGCGGCTTCCACTCAAACAGCAGGAGCTCGACCGCAAGAAGAACAGCGGCCACGGGGGAGGCAAAAGTCGCTGACATCCCACCTGCGGCTCCGGCGACCAGCAGCGTTTTACGCTCCGCACTGGTCAAATGCATGAACTGCGCCACCAGCGAGCCGAACGCCCCCCCTGTCATGATGATCGGGCCCTCCGCCCCGAACGGTCCCCCCGAGCCGATCGAGATGGCAGAAGAAAGCGGTTTCAAAATGGCGACCCGGGGTTCGATCCGGCTGCCGCTGATGAGAATGGCCTCGATGGCTTCGGGGATTCCGTGCCCACGAATGCGCTCCGAGCCGTAACGCGCCATCAAACCGATGATGAGCGCTCCCGCTACTGGAATCAGGATGGCTACCGGTCCGAGGTGATGACCGGCCGGGGAAACCAGGGCGCTGCTCCAGCGCAGATAAAAAAAGAGATTCGTAAAGAGCCCGATCAGACGGAGCAGGCCGAGCGCCACAAAGGCGCTGAGAACTCCGATCCCGAGGGCGGCAAAGGACAGGGGGATGACCTTCCCCGTGGTGGTAAAGTCCCCAAGCTCACCGGACAATTCCTCGCATTGGATTCCTCGCCCTTTGGCTGTGGATGCGTCTGTTGAATTCATTCCATTTTCCATCTAATTCAAACGACTTTAAGAACGTTACAGAATGGTGCTTGATTCAATGTAGGGGCGTCCGCCGCGCCGGACGCCCCTACCTTGAACCAGGCGCGCTATCGCCCCATTTCCAATGACGTTCGTATTGGTCATTTCCACCTCTGAAATTTGATCTCTTCTTATGATGATATAATATCGTAATACGATGTATATTGTCCATGGGAAAAGTAGACTGGTTTTTCCCAGGCAACGAGCGTAGGGCCAGAGGTGTAGGTTCTTATTCGTACCGGAGGGATTCGATGGGGTCCAGGCGGGAGGCCCGCAGCGCAGGCAGGAAACCGCTGATGACACCCACAACGGTGAGGATGCCGCAGGCGGCCAGAAGCACATCGGGGGAAAGGATCAGGTTGATGTCTGTCCTGCCCGTGGGGTCGTCGAGCATGCCGGCCAGGAAGGGAAGGGAATGGATGATCCAGATGACGGCATAGGAAAACAGCATCCCCACAATGCCGCCCAGAAGCGTAATGACCAGGCCTTCCAGGAGGAATTGAAGGAGGATATGGGGACGGCGGGCGCCCAGGGCTTTCAGCACCCCAATCTCCCGCGTGCGCTCGGTAACGGAAACCAGCATGATGTTCATGACTCCGACACCCCCGATCATGAGCGTTAACGTCCCAATGAAGATCAAAACAATTCTCAGTCCATTGGTGATTCCCCCAATCATCTGGTTGTTCTCCACCGAATCTTCAAAGTTGAGGGCGCGCTCATCGCGGGGATCAAAGTGGTACCGGGCCGCCAGGAATTCCCGGACTTGTTTCAGGGCCCTCGGCTGCATGGAGGGATCGACCGTTTGAAAGACGACGTTGTCCACCCAGTCCTGGCTCCAAACCTGCCGGACCGTGGTATACGGAATGAACACGCATTCCCGGTCGTGAGAATAGTAGGAGGAGAGTTGCACCTTGTTTGCCAGCACGCCGATCACTTCGAATGATAATCCATTGATCCGGATGGTTTCGCCGATGGGGGAGCTGTTGCTGAAGAGTTTCTGAGCTACCTTGTATCCCAAGAAAACGACTCGGCGGCGCTTCTCGGCATCTTCCAGGTTAATAAATCGGCCGGATTCCGGCATTTCACTCCGCATCGTGCCATATTCAGGGGCTACGCCACGCACAAAGGCCGAGGTCTGTCGATTACCATAGGCCAGCGGCAGGTTCTCGACATATTCCGGGCTTGAGAACTTTATTACCCCCAAATCCCTCAGGGCAAGGGCGTCGTCCTCTTTCAAACGGATTCTTCTCCCAGCGCGCTCACCCCCGGCCTGCATGCTGGTCTGCCCGTTCCAGATCACCACGGTGCCATCAGAAAATGCCCATTCCATCCCCGTCATGAGGGCATTGTGAAAGCCGTTCCCATAGGCCATCAACAACACCACCGTCATGATTCCCCAGGCAATGCCGAGCAAAGTGAGTACGGCGCGGGTCCGGTGACTGGTCAGCGCGTGGATGGCTTCTTTGAAGATGGCTTTCAGCATGACAAGCGTTCCTCACATCTCGTAGCGCAGGGCTTCGATGGGCGGCAACTCAGCGGCTCGACGCGCGGGGTAGGTCGAAGCGGTCACACCGATAACCACCAGGACCGCGGTCGAAAAAACGGCGGTCCTCCAGGTGATGACCATCCCGACAAAACGGTCCGGCATGGGAAGCATGTTCACCAGACTCGAAAGAACAAAAGCACCCAAGAGGCCGACGGCGCCGCTGACGAGCGTCAAAACCAGCCCCTCGCTGAAGAATTGCCACTGGATGTTTCGGGCCGTCGCGCCGATAGATTTCCGTATCCCGATTTCCCGAGTTCGCTCCTTGACCGAGATCAGCATGATATTCATGACTCCGATGCCCCCCAGGATCAGGGTGATGATGCTCACGGCAGAGAAAAACTCTCTCATCCCAGTAACGATCTTGCTAAAGAGAGCGGTTTCGAGGCCGGTGTTCCAAATCGGGAGTGCCGCAAGATCCCGGGGATCAAAGGAATGCCGGGGCGCCAGGATGGTCCGAATCTCATTTTCAAATGGACCACCTCGCTCGAAATCAATCTTGCCTTCGGTTTCCAAAATACGCACCAACTCGTTGGTCACCTCCTCGTGGGGAGTGGTGATGATGGTATTGATGGTGTCGGAGGTATCCAATGGGCCCGAAAGGGGAAAATCTCTTCGCATCGCTTCATAGGGGACAAAAATGCGGTTGTTGTCGGGACCCATATAATTGGACTCCTGTGACTTCTTGCGGATTTTTCCCACCACGGCATAGGGAACCCCGTTCAAGGTGACCTCACTGCCCACGGGGTCGCGCTCGGCATAAAGCTGCTTACTCACCTCATAGCCCAGGATGACCACGCGACGGGCGTCCTCACTGTCTTTTTCGTTGAGGAGGCGTCCTCGCTCTACTTCGATGGTGCGAATCGACTGGTAAACTGGCCACACGCCACTCATCCCGACCGAACTGGCATTGAACGCGCTTTTCACCTTGATCCCGCCGCGCATCAGCTCAGGGGAGATGGCCTGCAACATTTTGGACTGCTCTTTAATGGCGTAAACATCGTTGATGTCGAGCCGCACCAGGCGGCCGGCGCGCGCCCCACCCGCCTGCATGCTGGTCCGTCCCCTGAAAACGATTGCAATGTTCTTTCCCAACTCCCGCAAGACTTTCTGGTTGCCGCGCTGGAACCCTTCGCTGACCGCCGACAGGATGACGAGCGAAATCACGCCCCACAGGATGCCGAACATGGTGAGGAAGCTGCGCAGCTTGTGTGCGGCCAGGTTGAACCAGACTTGAGTGAGAAGTTCGCGCATAGCGTTAAGGATTAGTGGGCAGTGGGCAGTGAGCAGGAAGCAGTGGGCGGTGGGCAGTGGGCAGTGTGCGGAACGAGCAATCCGGAGCGCCTCTCAGCCAACCCTTTTCCCAGCCGATCTCCTGTTCAAAGCATTATAGAGTCCGTTAATGAGCCGCCCAACTTCGGCTGCCATATCTAATAAGTCATTCTTTTGATTTGCCCCGAGGTAGCCCAGTCTCGCGGCGATGTGCACTTGAGTTTCGACTTCTCTTAGGGAACCGTGAGCGATGGAAAGATGGTGGAGGAATTCATTCGTAGATTTCCGACCTTGGCCCTCTGCAATATTGGATGGGACAGAAACTGCTGCCCTTCTAAGTTGACTCGTAAGCCCATACATCTCGTCCTTGGGAAACGCTTGCGTTGCTCGATATACAGCAGCAACTAACTCAATGCCTTGTTGCCATGCAATCAGCTCGCTGTAATTTTTGACTGGCATTTGAACACTCGCGAATTCGAAATTCCTGTTAACGGCGCACTGCCCACTGCCCACTGCCCACTGCTCACTGGAGTATCACCTTCTCCCCCAGGGCTACTCCCTGCAGAACTTCAGTTTTTGTCCCATTACTGACCCCAACCTTAATCGCCTTTCGTTCACGACCTGTGCGGGATACATTCGAAGCCACCTCGACCCAGGCTTTATGTTGGGCATCGTAGATGATGGAGCTCTCAGGGACCATCAGAGTCCCCTTGTGTTCTTCCAGGACAATTTCCGCATTGGCGGTCATATTGGCGCGCAATTCGCCGCCAGGGTTGTTGATGGAGACTCTGACTTCGAAGCTGATTACATTGTCCTTTTCCACACCCAGGGGGGAAATTCGCGTCACTCGACCTTCAAACTGTTTGTCCTTGAAAGTCTCGACCTTAATGCGCGCCGGTTGGTTCAGCCGGACCATTCCGATGTCGGCTTCGTCGACCTTTCCCCGGACGAACACGTGGCTGATGTCTCCCAACACCATGACGAGAGTTGCCTGGGCACCCATATTTAAAATCGAAGAGACCGGGCTCCCCACCTCGACATCGCGTGAAAGGACCATTCCCCGGATGGGAGAGCGGATGGTGGAGTAGCTCAGTTCTTCC
>JBAVHJ010000498.1:0-7418 GCA_049685715.1 Terriglobia bacterium
TTTTTAAGTCCTCTCTCCGCGGAGCCTTAACTTGAAGACCGGTATTATCGGCTTTCCCCAGGTAGGCAAGACCACCTTGTTCAAAATCCTCACCCACGCCCGGGTCGAGACGTCCCGGTTTTCCGGGGGGCGTGCGGAAGCCCATTTGGGGATCGCCACGGTGGCGGACTCGCGCCTCGAGGAACTCTCCAGAAAATACCAACCCGAGCGAACGGTGTTCGCCACGGTGGAGTACGTGGATGTTGCCGGAATTGTGAAAGGAGACCAAAAAAAGGAAAAGGAAGCCGCGTTCCTGGGGGACCTGCGCAATGTCGAAGCCCTGTTGCATGTGGTCCGGGCCTTCGACGACCCAGGGGTCCCTTTCTCCGAAGGTTCGATCGATCCCAAGCGCGACATCGAGAATCTGGAGCTGGAGCTGGTGCTGGCCGATCTCGGGATCGTGGAAAAGCGATGCGAGCGCCTGGAAAAGGATTTGAAGAAGATCAAAAATCCGGAACTGGAGCGAGAGCAGGATATCCTGCGGCGTTGCAAAGTGACCTTGGAGGCGGGAACTCCCTTGCGCCATCTCGACCTTCTCGCGGAGGAGAAGAAACGCCTGCGCGGTTTCATGTTTCTCTCCGCCAAACCCATCCTGCATTGCATCAATCTGGGCGACAACGACAGCGGGACGATCGATGCGTCGCCCTCCCGGTTTCAGCTTGAAGCGATCGCCGACCAGCCCAGCACGGCGGTCACGGCGGTCTGCGGGAAGATCGAATCCGAGTTAATTGATCTGCCCCCCGAGGATCAACGGGTCTTCCTGGCGGACTACGGCCTCAAAGAGTCGGGCCTGGAGCGGATCATTCATGCCACCTATCAACTGCTGGATCTGATCTCCTTTTTCACCGTGGGGGAAGATGAATGTCGGGCTTGGACGATTTCGCGTCATTCGACGGCGCTGGAAGCGGCCGGTGCGATTCACTCCGATATTCAAAAGAATTTTATTCGGGCCGAAGTCGTCAGCTACAAGGACCTCATGGCCTGTGGCAGCCTTCCTGCGGCACGGGACAAGGGACTCCTAAGACTCGAAGGGAAAGAGCACGTCATCCTCGACGGGGACATCGTCCATTTTCGTCATAGCGGCTGACCCTGGTCCCTCTCTTTCGAGCGACCTGTTGCTTCACCACATCTTCTGACCACCATGGAGCTCACTTTTAGTATCTTCGCATACGGGTTGGTTGCCGCCCTGGCCAATGTATTTGGCGGTTTTCTCATTGTTCAGCGAGATTGGCATCGTGGCTTTCTGAAGTATTTCATAGCGCTCGGGTCCGGGTACATGCTTGCGGTCGCCACCCTGGAAATGATCCCGGAAAGCATCAACCGGATGCGTCCGCACGCTGCCCTCTTGATCCTCGGCGGTTATCTCCTGGTCCACTTCTTTGAACACACCATTACTCCTCACTTTCACTTCGGAGAGGAAATTCACTCGCATGAGGTCATGAATCCGGCCGTCGGCCTCTCTTCGCTGTTCGGACTGATCATCCACACTTTTTTCGACGGCGTGTCAATCGCTTCGGGTTTCCTCATCTCGCGGCCACTTGGACTTATGATTTTCGTCGCCGTGTTACTGCATAAGATCCCCGAAGGGTTCACGGTCGCCTCCGTCATGCTTTCCTCCGGCAGGAGTAAGCGTTTCGCCATGATTGCAGCCATCTCGCTGGGCTTGTCGACCCTGTTGGGTGTGTTCTTGATGGCACTGACAAGGCATTGGGTGAATTATGGATTGCCGGTCACGGCGGGAGTGGCTTTGTATGTGGCCGCCTCTGACTTGATGCCCGAAGTGAATAAAGAACCGGGATTCCGGATGGCCTTGGTGGTCTTCGCGGGGGTGATATTTTTCTCGATTACGAAATGGCTGTTGGAGGGAGCGCTCTAGGAGAAATGACTCCTACGGAGGGATCCAGAATAACCATCCTCTAGGAGTTGCCTCATGATCTGTAATCCGAAATCGAAAGCAATACAGGAACGTTAACTTCCCCGCCATGGCTGATCCCCGGGCTTGGATCAATTCTTCTTCGCAGAGTCTTTGCCTCTTTCACCGGATTTAGCCTCCACGGACCGGATGAAGTTCACCACATTCCAGCGAGCCTCCTCCGACAGGTCTGCAAATTTCGGCATGGCGTCCTTACCCCGCGTGATACGGTCAAACACTTCCTTGTCAGTCATCTTCCCGACCCCTCGCGAGTCGGTCAAATTCGCGGGCTTGGGATCCAGCATGGCCGCCATTTCCCCGGTGCCGTCGGCTTTCTCTCCATGGCACATTTCACATTTGTCCAAAAAGATTTTCTTCCCAGCCTCGATGGATTTGGGAGCGGCTTTGACCGGGTTACCCGCGCTCCGTTCTCCGGCGCTTTTCTCATTGGAACCCTTCGGAGCGACCTCGCTCTTCTGGCCATAAGTGAAGACACCCAGGGACGCCAGGATTATTCCAACAAAAAGCAAAATCGCCAACCACGGACCTTTCCACATCTGACAGGTTCTCCTAAATTAATCCGGAAACGTCGCCTGCGACAGGGTTTGGTTTCTTAAGTTACCCCACCTTGAATCGGACTAAATCCCCCTTCACTTGAATTCGTAATCAACGGAGCATACCTTTTCGTTGATACGGCGTGATTCCTCGACGAGAGTCACATGTTCCGAATGGGCGGAGTAAATCTCCAATGCCGCCCGATCGTTGAAAGTGTAAAGAATGGCGACATCGAAGGATCGTTGCATGTGCAATACATCTTCGCCTACTTCAGAGGCAACGACCTCCGGAATCTGTTTGGGAAGTTTGCGGAGCATGTTCACGAAGTTATGCCGTCGCTCCGGAGGCGTCTCTTCTTTGAACTTGAAAAACACAATGTGTCGCAACATAATCCAGTCCTCCCGTCTCGATAGCCTGCCTCAACCGTTCGTTTCCGCCCAACGCTAAGGGAATCAAGCAACCGCACATTCAGTGCGAACAGTGAAAACCCCGGACCACTGCCATCCTGTGTGAACAACTCATTTCAGCAGGACGGACGACAGCGTCTTCATCCCCTGGGGCTGGCCGTTCCCGCATTAGAATTAAGGATGTAGGGTAAAAACAAAGGGGAAGCTAACACGTCTATTCACCCCATCGCAAGTACAATTCTCCCCTGGGTGAATGTTACAAAACACGGGTATCCAGGAAACGATCATGGCTGTACAAGTCTGTTTTGGAGTCGAACATGCCAGCTTCAAAGCGGCGTGCAACACTTGTCAACAACTCCCCATTGAATATTCTCAACTAGTAACCAATTTATTTTGTGCATGATATTAACTTGGCAGGAGCCACACTTTGTCTGGAGTGTTGCATCCTGTGGTATAATGTGAACATAATTCGTCGGAATTAGGCCCTATTCAAGTGATGGGAGCAGGCAGGAGCCATTGAGCGAAAGCGAATTGATTCAGATTAGCAACGGGCTGGCTGTGCAACCCCGCGAGTATTGGGACCAAGCCGACACCCTGGAGGCGATCCTCAACAATATCAGTGACGGCGTGATGAGCTACGACGCGGATTTCAGGATTACCCGATTCAACCGCGCGGCAGAAGAAATCACTGGATACTCATCGGCGGAGGCCATTGGTCAGACCTGCCGGAATATCTTCCGTTGCACCGTCTGCGATCCCTCGTGTGGCATGTTCACGACGGTGCAAGATCAGATCCCGGAGAAAAATTGCGAAGTCCGGCTGGAGCGTAAGAACGGGGAGATTCGTATTGCCCGCGTGAGCACGGCTATCCTTCGCGAAACCAGCGGCCGCATTACAGGCACAGTGGTCACCATCCGAGATATCAGCGAACTGATGACCCTGAAGAAGGAACTCACCGGGCGCTACCAGTTCCACAGCATCATCGGGAAGAGCCACAAGATGCAGGAAACCTTCGCGTTGATTGAGGATGTGGGAGAGTCTGACGCGACGGTCCTGGTTCTTGGGGAAAGTGGAACCGGCAAAGAGCTGATTGCGCGCGCCATCCATCATCAGAGCCATCGTTCTCAATTCCCTTTCGTGAAGGTTAATTGCTCCGCGCTGGCGGAAACCCTGCTAGAGAGTGAATTGTTCGGTCATGTGAAGGGGGCCTTCACCGGAGCTTATCGGGATAAGATTGGGCGCTTCGAACTGGCTCAACAAGGATCCATCTTTCTCGATGAAATCGGGGACATTTCGCCCAACATTCAGTTAAAGCTCCTGCGTATTCTCCAGGAGCGCGAGGTGGAGCGTGTCGGCGATTCGAAAGTGATCAATGTGGATGTTCGCATCATTGCCGCCACAAATCGAAATCTGCGGCAATTGGTGGATGAAATGAAGTTCCGCGAGGATCTTTTCTATCGCCTCAATGTCATTCCGGTGTCAATTCCACCCCTTCGTGATCGCAAGGAAGACATCCCGCTCCTGCTGGACCATTTCATCTCCCAGTTCAACGAACAGACAGAAAAAAATATTGCGGGAATCACCAAAGAAGCACTCAATATCATGATGGATTACGACTGGCCCGGAAACATTCGCCAACTCGAGAATGCCGTGGAACATGCCTTTGTCAAGACCCATGGGCGGTCCATTGAACCGGTTTCTCTCCCGATTGAAATTTGTCTGAGTTCAAAACACTTCCAGACCTCACAAGAAGGATCCAGAGACGAGCGAGAGAAGCTTATTGCAGCTCTGCAACAGGCAGGATGGAACAAAGCAAAAGCCAGCCGGGAGCTCGGCATCGACCGTGTCACCCTGTGGCGTAAGATGAAGAGATTTAATATCTCTGCCCCTTAATCTCGCCTCAAAACTGCAACAAGAACCCGCAACAGATACGTTGCATGCAACAAAATAGCCGCTTGCGCCCTCCTTCGGCGCTCTTCATCTCATCCTCACGTTGCTGTAACTAAAAGGTTTCTTGATCTTTAATGGACTCGACGCTTCCGCCGTCGTTTGGAGAAGCAATTGCCCAAAGTCTTAATGGGAGAGATTTGGCGAACTCTCTATCCTTGACCGAGATTTAGAGGCATGAAGGCATTGCGAGTTTAATCCAGGCCTGGGTAAGACGATCTTCGCCAGTTGCGATTCGGGAATTGCAGAAGAGAGGATTCACCATGGCAAGTCTTGCACCTACCAACTCTTTGATCAAGATTGGGGCCCTGGCAAAGAATGCAAATGTTTCTCTGTGGACCCTCCGGTATTACGAGGAGATTGGCCTGATCTCCCCTGCTTCCCACAGCAGGGGCGGGCATCGGTTGTATTCGGGAGAGGATGTCAAGAAACTGGAAGTGATCAATTATTTGAAGTCGCTGCCGCTCTCCCTGGAAGAGATCAAAGAGATCTTCACTATCAAGAAAAGCAATCCGTCCCGCGAAAAGAGAGAGCAAGTCGCGGTGCTCACGAAGATGTTGGAGTCCAAGCTGGGAGATGTCAATGGCAGGATCCGTGAGTTGTCGCAAGTCAAGGACGAACTCTCCGGCATGGTCGAGATCCTTCACGAATGTGCTCGATGCGAAGGGAAACCCTTGCTGCAATCTGACACGTGTGGTGACTGCAAAGCGGTTGACCGTCGTGGGCACGCGCCCTTGATGATGTCTGTCTTTCTGGAGCGAGGCGCCTAACCCATGCTCAAGAAGATTTCCTCCGAGGTCGTTTTGGAATCTCCTGCGCCCAAGAATCCGATGGCCGGCTTCCTGATTCAGAAGGTCCTGTTCCCCACGGACTTTTCAAACTACGCGAATTACGCCCTCAAGTATGCCATTTCATTGGCGACCCACTTCAATGCCACCCTCTATGTCCTTCATGTCAACGTCCTCCTCGCGCAGAATTATCCCCCGGAGGTGTATCACGGCATGGATGCGGATTACATCGCGTATTTGAAACACTGCGCAAAAGAGAGTCTGCAGAAAGTGGTTCCACCTGAAGTCAAGACTCAGATTCGTGTCGAAGAGATCCTGGAGAAGGGCGTTCCTTACCAGGAGATCGTACGGAAGGCACAGGCGCTGGGGGTCGATGTTATTGTTATGTCCACCCGCGGCCGCACCGGGCTCGACCACACGCTCACCGGCTCCACCACGGAGCGCGTGGTTTCGCTGGCTCCGTGTCCGGTGCTTTCTATCAAATATCCCGAATTCGAATTTTCCAAGGCGAAGTCCGCCGACTAGCAGGGATGGAAATCGACAAAAGTTAAATTGCGTTGAAAGTTATGTGAAAAAAGGTACAACGACTGGCTCAGCGTCCACAAAGGCAGAAGGTAAGGGGATTCAAGCTCAGACAAAAAAACGACTTCGGCATCAACGGGAGACGAACCATGATTATAGGATTTGTGAAGGAACCGACCCAGGTGGAGCGGCGAGTCGGGTTAATCCCCTCCAATGTCCGGGCGTTAGTCGAAGAAGGCCACTCGGTCTATTTTGAACGCGGGGCGGGCGAGGGCAGCCACTTCAATGATGAAGAATACGTCAATGCGGGTGCGAGGATTGCCTTCTCTCACGATGAGGTTCTGACGCGGACGGAGTTGCTCTTGAAGGTCTCTGCCCCAACGACCGACGAAATCCAGTCGATCCGGCGGGACAAGACCATCATGGCATTCTTTCATCTCGCCGTGGCGGGACGACCGCTTTTCGAAGAGCTTTTGAAGAAAGAGATCACGGCCATTGGTTACGAAGTCATAGAGACCCTGGACGGTCAACTGCCCGTGTTGCTTCCAATCAGCGAGATCGCGGGCCAGATGTCCGTGTTTATCGCCGCCCATCTTTTGGAATCCAACAACAACGGGCGGGGAGTGCTGCTCGGAGGGGCTCCCGGGATTCCACCGGCATCGGTGGTCATCCTGGGTGCGGGCCAGGTGGGAACCTGGGCAGCCCAAACGGCAATCGCGAATGGCGCGCATGTCCTGGTGCTCGATTCGGATGTCAATAAGCTCCGCCGATTGATGTCACGGCTGGGAAATCGTGTGGTCACGTCGGTCGCCGACACTTACAACATCGAGCGCGCGGTCCGTCATGCCGATGTGCTGATCGGCGCGGTCCTGATCCATGGGGGAAAGACGCCGCATTTGGTGACGCAGAAGATGGTGGAGACGATGAAGCCGGGCAGCGTCATCATCGATGTTTCCATCGACCAGGGCGGAAGTATTGAGACCAGCCGGCCGACCACCCTGGCGCAACCGACTTTTGTGCACAAGGATGTCATTCATTACTGCTGTCCTAACCTAACCGCCAATATCGCCCGCACGGCCTCCATTGCCCTATCCAATGCCAGTCTTCCGTATGTTCGCGAAATCGCCGCCCTCGGCACGGAAGAGGCGGTGCGCAAACACCTCGACCTGGCTCGAGGGGTGTTTACCTATCGCGGGCATTGCACCCGCGAACAGATCGCAGAGATCTTTGATGCCAAGTTCGAGGCCC
>JBAVHJ010000499.1:0-7900 GCA_049685715.1 Terriglobia bacterium
GGCAGGGGCCCCAACCTTTGGAGCCAGAAGAGAGGTGAATTTTTCACGATTGCAAATCAGAGCCTTGGTTTGGGGTCTTTGAATTACGAATTCCTCTGCATTGGCCAGGATTTCTTCAAACCGAAGATCAACAGGAGTCAGCAACCATTCCTGGTCAGCTTCCTGTGCAGTCCTAACCCATTGAATGATCCCATGCCTGGAAACCTCAGCTGCCCTTTCGTGAGAGGGTGATTTCATAAGGATTGATGCCTCTTGTTCGATTGCAAACCTTCTCACGTCACTCAGTTTCAGATTGGCCATATCCACCTCAAATCCTCAATGCGTCCATTAGCAGGGTGACGAAGCTCGCCGCTCTGCATTTAATTTCTTAACGAGTCAGCTCAAAATATCGAGAACTCTGTGGATTGTCAAGTTGCCCAGTTCTCCAAGGGGTTGCAAAATTCCCGGAATGGGTTAAAATGAACTCTCAGATCTTAACCACTAACAACAATCTACGTTTGCGCTGGATTTATCCTTGAGTGAGAAGCTGTTCACCGCTCTCGAGATGAGTCCGGGGACAGGAGAGATTCTTATGGCTACGGAACGGCCGAAGGGCACGACCATGAAGGGAAATCCAATGACTCTGATCGGGCCGGAATTGAAAGTGGGGGACAAGGCACCGAATTTTACTGTACGCAACCAGGACTTACAACCGTTCACGCTCACCGATACAAGGGGCAAGATTCGGCTGATTAGCGTGGTTCCCTCCCTCGATACCCCGGTTTGCGATGCCCAAACACGACGATTCAATCAGGAAGCCGCGAAGCTCGGTGACAAAGTGGAAATTGTCACGGTAAGCGTCGATCTTCCTTTCGCCCAAAAACGGTGGTGTGGAGCCGCGGGGATCGACAAAATCAAGGTGGTCTCGGATTACTATGACCGCTCATTCTCTGAGGCCTATGGAACCCTGATCAAGGAGCTTCACATCGACAGCCGCGCGATCTTTGTGGTTGATGACAAGGATACCATCCAGTACGTTGAATATGTTCCCGAAGTTGCCAATCATCCGGATTATGAAAAAGCGCTCGGGGTAGTGAAGAATTTACTTGGCACTCATGTGGCCGGTCGTCCTGCCTGAGCCAGAATTCTGAAGGATGGATAAGGCGAGGGCAAGCGAATCACTTCGGAACGCAGGATAGAGGTTCCAACGTATCCTGAGTTTGACTCCGATGGTGCTGACCAGCGGGGAAGGATGTGGCGCGTAACAACCCCAACGAAGATTGTCTCTCACTGCATCAGGCGAAGAATGGATGGACTGCTTTCTGAGCTCCTTGTACAGCGAGGCTTAAAGACCGAACCCGCAATCGATAGTGAACACTTGTCCTGTGGTTGAGTCTCCGGAGGGTGACGTCAGCAGCAAAACCTGCTCCGCGATGTGTTCGGGATCCACAAACTTCTTCAATGCGGTTGAAGCGATGTAGTATTGTTCAACCTCATTAATCCCCAACCCCATTTCGGTGGCGCGACGTTCAATAACGGTTTGCATCCGTTCTCCTCGGACGGGGCCTGGGCAGATGGCATTCACCTGAATGTTGTACTCGCCCAGCTCTGCCGCAAGAGTCCGGTTGAATCCCAGCATCCCCCACTTGGAAACCGAATAAGGGGCGCGGAGCGGATAGGCCCTCGTTCCGGCGATAGAAGCAATATTAATGATTTTCCCACGCCGACGAGGGACCATGTATTTAAGCGCAGCCCGGGAGCACAAGAAGGCCCCTGTCAAATTGACTCCGATGGTTTCGTTCCAATCCTGCATCGTCAGTTCAGCAATCGAAGCAGTGGGTCCGGCCACTCCCGCATTGTTGACGAGAATGGTAAGCCCTCCCAACCGCTCCGCTGTCGTGTCCACCAACTGAATCACCTCGTCCTCGCGTGAGACATCACAAGCAGTCACCAGGACCTGAACACCAAATTCGGCCAGTTCTTCGGCGACTTTTTCCAACGGTTTGGGATTACGGCCACAAAGGGAGACTGCGGCGCCTTCGCGAGCTAACGCCAAAGCGATGGCACGTCCGATCCCTTGACCACCCCCTGTAACAAGTGCCACCTGATTTACGAGCCTCATGAATACCTCCGTAGTGGCTTACGAACTGAATCGATGTCCCTTTCATTCCCCAAGAAACGCCTTCATCAAGCGCCAGAAGTTCCACACATCCACCTTCGAAGAGATTTCATAAGGTGAATGCATTGACAAGATCGGAACGCCCAGGTCGATCACCTCAATTTCCTCCCGGGACAAGAACCCGCCGATCGTTCCACCGGAGCCAACATCGACCTTTGGAGTTTGCGTTTGCCAGGGGATATGGTGGTCATCGAGAATCTTCCTGATCTGCCCGATGAATTCAGAGTTGGCATCAAATCCATGGCCGTAGCGCTTTATAGAAACCCCAAAACCCAGGCGGGCCGTATTGGTGACCTCGGCCGTGGAAGGGAAGATCGGATTCAAGCCCAAATTCACATCGGCAGAAATGGCTTTTGAGGCATGCAGGGCCTCTCGCAGATGGTTTTCGTTGAAGCGGTCTGACGACTGCGCTGCGAGGAGACGTCCTACCGTCTCTCTGAGATACGTTGAGTCGGCCCCGGTATTGTTATTGGACCCGCTTTCTTCGTTATCTGTGAGATAAATCAGCGCGGTGTGTCTCGGAATAGAATCCAAGTCAAGCAGCGCACGGAGCGCGCAGAAGGAACTGAGTTTGTCGTCCTGTCCGTATGAGCCGATGAGCCCTCTATCCCAGCCAACATCGGCGGCCGAGGTGGCGGGCACCAATTGAAGCTCAGCGCTCACAAAGTCCTCCTCTTCAATGTTGTACTTTTTGAGGACCGCCTTGACCGTTTCCGAAGGAGTGGAGTTGTCGCCCGGGATGGATCCCGCAATCGGGTCCATTTCCTCGCCCTTGAATACCTCTGTATATTTCCGATCCTGCATTTCTTTATCTTCGTGGGGAGCCACGTCGGGAATCAAGAAAACGGGCTCACCGGCTTGGTTGCCCATGGAGACATCCACGTGGGTTCCATCCTTCCGGTCGATCCGGCCCACCAGCGCAAGGGGGACATTGGCCCATTGATACTTCTTGATTCCTCCATGGTACGTTGTTTTTAAAATTGTGAATCCGCTGGCGGACACAAAAGGGCGGGCTTTAAGTTCGAGCCGGGGTGAATCAATGTGGGTTCCGATAATATGCAACCCCCTGGCGATGGGCTCCTGTCCTACGAGCACCAGGATCAAGGCCCGTTCCCGGTTATCAAGAATAAACTTCTTGCCGGGTTTGACCACCGATTTTTCTGTGAAAAGTTCGAAGCCCGACGATTGGGCGCGATGGATGACTTCGCGCGTGGCCATCAGTTCGGTCTTGGAAGTATTTAGGAACCGCTTGAAGTCTTCATTCAGGGAGTCCAGGGCGGAACGGTCGGCTTCAGCCAGCTCCTGCCATCCCGATTTCTTGGTGGACCAGATGCTCACATCTTGAGCCAGACCGGCTGTACAAATTGAAACCATTGCAAGACAACATATCACACCAATGAGCGGTGACTTTTTCATGGGCGGTAAGCCTCGATTTGAATGGCTTGAGGAGATTGCGTATCGTCTAAATCTTAAATGAAAAAGCGAGAAGTAAGGGAAGAATTTTTTTGAGTCTTCCTGCCGGGCAGAAACGAAGTGCTTGGGGATCGGTCGCCAAGGGCCGAACGTGGGGTCCCCCACGAAGTTGTTTAAGGAAATCATGGTGGCATAGGGTGGCACAGAACCGCAGAATTCAGGAGGAAGAGGTGAGTTATCTTCACCTTATGGCCTCATCACTCACCGCTTTGAAACCTTATCATGGAAATCCGATCAGCTTTGGGTTTGTTCCTTGGGTAGAGCCGATTCGACAAACATCTTCAGTTCTGATTTTGGCAATGCACCGACGATCATATTTTGCACCTGCCCACCGTCATAGATCAAAAGGGCAGGGATACTGGAAATTCGGTATCGCCGGGCGACCTCCGGATAATCATCTGTGTTGAGCTTGGCAACCTTGATTCTTCCGGCATATTCACTTGACAGTTCTTCGGCCAGGGGCCCAACCATGCGACCAGGGGGGGGCACCAGGGAGCCCAGAAGTCAACAAGCACAGGGACCGTTGATTTCAGAACTTCCTCTTCGAAATTGCTCGCGTCGAGATGGATCAAACAATCCTGACTCATCGCTCGTTATCTCTGCTTTTCGTTCCTTCATTCTTTGCAGATCTGTTCTTCTCCGGCCACCGTGACCCGGTGGAACAAGACTTCGAAGCTCAAGTGGGTATTCCCAGCTTGGGCAAAATGTAGGTCTGCAACAGAATCCAAACCGCGACGAAAACCAATATCCACCAATCACTCATCGGACATCCTTGTTCCACATATCATCCCAAGTCAAGCCCTATCCTTCTGTGGAACACACTCGCAAGGACTGACGAGGGAGATACTCTTCCCATCGACCAGGATCTGCCGGCCCACGGCCCGCTTCAGCGCGCTCAAGTAAACCGCGTGCTCCTACAGCCCTCTGCTGCTCTCGAGGCATGGGTTCGGGCCTCGTTCCTGGAGCTAAATGTTGAAAAAAGTTGCTTTGTTCTGACGCTTTGACATTTCGGGCATTTGGGCATGCGGGCGCCAGCAGACAACACCAACTTTTCAAATACGTGTCGGCACCGGGCGCATTCATATTCGAACATCGGCATGATTCCCTTATCCTCCCGGATTACTCATTCAGACCCTGCCTCAGCGGTGGCGTTGGACTCAACGGACTCAACTTGATGGATCTCATAATCAAAAGACATTTTGGCCGTTTTCCCCAGCATGGCCGCTGCACCGCAATATTTTGTTTCTGACAGATGGATGGCGTCCTGAACCGATTTCTCCTTAATCCTCGTCCCCTTGACGATGTAGTGGACGTGGATTTGGGTATAAACCGTAGGGGGTGCGGAGGCCCGTTCACCGCGTATTTGGACTTCCAAACTAGCTACATTCTCCCGCTTTTTCCGGAGGATGTTGATGACATCTGTACTGGTGCACCCTCCCAGCCCTAGGAGCAGGAGTTCCATGGGGCCGATCCCTGAATTTCGGGCTCTGTCGGCATCAATGACCACCCCATGTCCGCTCGAAGGAACGCCCACAAACTGATTTCCATCCACCCACTTAACTGATGCATCTGTTGTCATTGACAAACCCCTGGAAAAAGAAATGGGTTGAACGCAATTTCGACCCACAAGTATAGATTCAATTATCTGCCTGGCGACTCAAAAACTACTGAATCCGTTGGATACCTGAACGGATCTCAATTGAATTATGCATGAAAACGATACCCTTAGAGAGCAGGTCTTATAACACATGCGAATCCATTTGGGGTATACTTCGTTCAGGATTTAAGTTCGGATTTCGCTGTATAAGCTTCTTTTTGGTGATTCCATCCGTACGCGGCTCTCCGGTGGCCATGCTCAAGACAGAAGTTGATGAGAAACAACTCGTTAAGGATGCCAAGTCGGGGAATTACGAGGCATTCGAAGGGTTGGTTCATCGTTACGAAAGGAAGATTTACAATGTGGCCTACCGCTTGAGTGGAAATCGCGAAGACGCTGAGGATATCCTGCAGGAGACCTTCTTGAAGGCCTTTGAAAATCTCCCGCGATTCCGCGAGGAGGCCAGCTTTTATACTTGGGTAATGAAAATTGCAGTCAACGCCACCCTGATTCGCTTCCGGAAGAGCACTCATCCTCCTATGATCGCGATGGACGATCTCGGCGATGGGCCTCAAGAATTTCATCCCAGGCTCGTGGTAAGATGGCATGAGAATCCGGAACAGAAGTACTCCCGGTTGGAAGGCGAACGCATCCTTCGGCGAGCGATCCTCTGGTTGCCGCCGATCTATCGAACGGTGTTTTGGCTGCGGGATGTAGAGGAGTTTTCCAACGCCGAAGTGGCGCGAATGCTTGGGTTGTCGGTATTTGCGGTGAAATCGAGATTGATGCGGGCTCGACTTGAGCTCCGTGAACGGTTGACGGCCTACTATGGGAAGAAGGGCAAACGAAACAAACTGCAAGATACTGCTCATGCGCATGTCCAGGTCCATTGACGGTGAGCTGGAGCAGGAGCTTTGTAAGGTTCTGGAGAACCATCTCAAGGGATGTGACCGATGCCGTATTGTCTTTGACACGAAAACGAAGACGATAAAGTTATTCAAGGACCGACAATGGGTGCCCATCCCGCATAAAGTCCACCGGCAGCTACACCAATCCCTTCGCGAAGGAAGGAAGATCACTGGGAACCCTTAGAAAAGGTCACACGATGCATCGGAATTCAGGTCCTCTACATGGGTTAGCTCAATCGATTTAATTGGGAATCGTCCCCCTTTTATCGAAAAAGGGGAATTTCATGAGTCTCTTTCCCTCTTTTTGAATCTATGTTTTTGGAGAGTTGGATCGGTGAAATGCTTCGGAAATGACCCTCGACATTCCGGGAAATCCTGGGGGAAGGGATGCAAATCATGTACTTGGAGAATTGGATTCGGGCAATTGCCGGCACATTTGTCCTTATCAGCCTCGCACTGGGTTACTTTGTGAGCCCCTATTGGTTCCTTTTCACGGCTTTCGTGGGCGTTAATCTGTTTCAGTCGGCCTTTACGCACTGGTGTCTGATGGAGAAAATCCTCATGCGTTTTGGGGTGAAGCCGGCCGCGGCCATGAAATAACCTTGCGCGCCTGAGAGGATGACAGTAGTCAATCCGCCATGGGGCAAAGCCTGCCGTTAGAGAGTGCCTCTTGGCCCGTCCCAAGGGTTAAGTTGATCGGGCAGATGGAATGTCAGGCTGATTGTTGCGATCATGAAGGAAGTTCCTGAATACACACCCTGGCAGGTTGGAACGGTATTAGAATCGAAAGGACTCAATTCAAATTCAAATTTGTGATCATCAATCAAGGAGGAATATGAAGAAAACTCTCGTCGTCATGACGGTTGCCATGATGTTCATCGTCACCCTGATCTTTGCCCAGGCCAAGTCCGAGCAGAAGCCGGGGGAGCAATCAAGTTCTGAAACCATGAACTGCCCCATGATGGGTCAAATGTCACACATGCACGGGGAGCAGATGAAGGGTCAGATGCAACACTCCATGCCTGCCATGAAGGATGGAATGGCCGGTATGTTCTCTCTGTCCCCGGAGGAAATCAATATTCTGCTGAAAAGCAAAAAAGCTGATCTGGGTCTCTCTGACAGCCAGGTGAAACTCGTGGCAGACCTGGTTGCTTCCAGTCAACAAAAGAAGGCTGATGAGAAGATGCAACAGATGCACCAAATGATGGCACAGAAGCAAGGGGATGGAATGAAGTGCCCTTGCATGGGAACCCCCGCAAAGTAAATTGCAGGGGATTCGCAAGGATCTTCCTGAGCTCCCTTCCTTTGTACTACAAACAAGGCATCCCAATGCATCGGGATGCCTTCACCGCTCTAACCGTGTCTCCCTCTTAACCGCGGCACCTCTTCCTTAAGAGTCGATCAAGGTCACGTCTTGTTCTTGGGGGGATCTTGACTTCTGGCATTTTCTTGTATAGCGCGAGGGTCTTCCTGAGGGCATCAAAAACACAATCGCATGTTTGACATTTCTGAATATGCTTTTCAAGCTCCACACAAAGCGATGGGGGAAGCTCTCCGTCAAGGTAATCCGCAAACATGCGCAATAAGTCCTTGCAACGGGTCGAATCCTGGAGCTGAGTTGCTTTTGAATGACGTGGCATGAAACCCACCCCCGTTCAGCTGACCTCCCCTGCCCTCGGGGTGGTCAATCCACAAGTTTCCCTGGTTCGAGAAACCTCTAAGAAAACGAAGTCGTTAATTTACTTCAACCCCCGACCCTTGCTC
>JBAVHJ010000500.1:0-2295 GCA_049685715.1 Terriglobia bacterium
GGACAAGGAAACCATGTGGCCGCCTGTGCCTTTGAGGATGCCCTGGCACATCACCGGCATGTTCTGGGATTACCCGCCCTGAGTATCAACTGGGGACCCTGGGCCGAGATTGGTGCTGCGACCCACGGCACGGTGAGCCAGCGCCTCCAGATGAAAGGATTCCACCCTTTTGAACCTCAACAGGGGCTGCGGGTTTTTGAACATCTGCTGTGGCAGGATCACGCCCAGGTCGGAGTGATGTCAGTCGATTGGCGGCAGTACGTCGATTCCCTTCCCCCAGGATGTCAGTCGGCGCTGTTATCCCAGCTGGAATATAAAACAGAGGTCACGCCACAGGGCGCACAGAGGAAAGCCCCACAACAACATGCCTTGTTGCAGCAACTGGGCCAGGCTCCGCCGAACAAGCGCCGTTCCATCCTGCAGGCGCACATTCGCGAACAGGCCATCAAGGTCCTCGGGCTCAATCCTTCATTCAAGCTCGACCCGAACCAGGGCCTGGCAACGTTCGGGATGGACTCTCTGATGACGATTGAGTTGAAAAACCGCCTCCAGGCCAGTGTTGGAAAACCATTACCCTCGACTATCGTGTTTGATCATCCCACCGTGGATGCGCTTGCAGAATACCTGGAGCAGAAAGTCCTGGTGTTGACAGAGGATTCAAGAGGCACTGGCGGAGAAGCAAAAAGTGCCGGCCAGCCCGTCAAGGCCTGGACCGAACTGGAGCAGATGTCGGATGAAGAGGCGGAGGCCATACTGACCAAGGAATTGTCCGGCTCTCACTGATTCCCTGTCAGGAGGAATGCATTCGGAATCGCAGAATCTCTGAATTGCTTTTTCAAGGTTTACAGATAAGGCTTTAAGTAAGGAAAAAAGAATGGTCGATCATTCTCAAGACCCGGACCAACTTTCGCCGGTCAAACGAGCGATCGTGGAACTCCGGGTGTTGCGAGCCAAACTCAGAGAGGCTGAACGGGTTCGTCATGAGCCCATCGCGGTGATCGGCATGGGATGCCGGTTCCCGGGCGGGGCAAACGGTCCCGATTCGTTATGGCGAATGTTGTGCGATGGGACCGATGCCATCCGGGAAGTGCCGCGCGATCGCTGGGACATCAACGAATTCTTTGATCCGAACCCTGATGCGCCTGGAAAAATGTCGACCCGGTGGGCGGGATTTCTGGACGAGGTGGACAAGTTTGACGCGGATTTCTTCGGAGTCTCTCCGCGGGAAGCCGTGACCATGGATCCGCAGCAGCGGCTGTTTTTGGAGGTGTGCTGGGAGTCGCTGGAGAATGCCGGGCAGTCCCCGGAAAAGTTGCTGGGCAGTCCGACGGGGGTGTTTTTGGGGATTGGCAGCAGCGACTACGCACACCTTCAGATGCAGTTCGGCGACCCCCACCAGATTGACGCCTACTTCGCCACCGGCACGTGTCACAGCGTCGCTTCCGGCCGACTTTCGTACACCCTGGGTCTGGAGGGTCCCAGCATCTCACTGGACACGGCCTGTTCCTCTTCATTGGTGGCGATTCATCTGGCGTGCCAGAGTCTTCGCATAGGAGACTGTCGAATGGCCCTGGCCGGCGGGGTGAACGTGATCCTGGCGCCGGAGTTTTTGATTAACTTCTCGAAGTCGCACATGATGGCCGCAGATGGCCGCTGCAAGACTTTTGATGCCTCGGCCGACGGTTTCGTGCGTGGCGAAGGATGCGGGGTAGTGGTGCTCAAACGCCTCGCCGACGCGGCCGCCGACAGAGACAACATCCTCGCCGTGATTCGCGGCACTGCCATCAATCAAGATGGCCGCAGCAGCGGTCTCACTGTTCCCAACGGCTCTTCCCAACAGGAAGTCATCCGGAAGGCCCTGATGAATGCCGGCGTTGAGCCCTCCGAAGTGGGCTACGTCGAAACCCACGGCACGGGGACTTCCCTGGGTGACCCCATCGAGGTTCATGCCCTCAATGCAGTCTACGGGGAAGGGCGATCAGCACAACATCCTTTGGCCCTCGGGTCTATCAAAACGAACTTCGGGCACCTTGAGACCGCCGCGGGAGTGGCCGGCCTACTCAAGGTGGTGCTGATCCTTATGCATGGGGAAATTCCCCCTCACCTTCACTTCAAGGAGCCCAATCCGCACATCCCGTGGAATGAATTCCCGATTTCTGTGCCCACAACGCGCACCCTCTGGCCTTCGGACTCCACACGACGCATCGCCGCGGTCAGCTCGTTTGGATTCAGCGGGACCAACACTCATGTGATCCTGGAAAGCGCAGCAGCGATCCCGGAGCTGCTTTCAGAGGG
>JBAVHJ010000501.1:0-11053 GCA_049685715.1 Terriglobia bacterium
CCACACGGTATAGCCCGCGCAGAGGATCGGCGCTGCTTGCTCATAGGACAGATTGTCAGGTAGTAACATGGTGGAGGACGCATAAGCGGGCATGTACTCCGCATGACTGCCCTGGGTATGGATCCCAGTTCCCACCTGCTGGGCACAAAAAAGAGGCCTGGCGCGCAAGCACCATTCACATCGCCCGCACGAGGCTTGGACCCAGGGGACCCCCACGCGATCGCCAACCTTGCGGGTTCGTACGGCCGGGCCCACCTCGACTACCTCTCCCACCGGTTCGTGACCCAGAGTCCGGGGAAACTCGGTGGGTATCATCCCCTCGGTGATGTGAACGTCCGTGTAACAAAGGCCGCTGGCGTGGATCTTGATCAGCACTTGATCGGCGAGGGGCTTGGGCGTCGGAATCTCTTTAACCTCCCATTGGCCATGGACCGCGGGTACCACTGCTGCTTTCATAGTTGACCTTCCTTTCTAAAGGGTGAATCAGAACGGTTAGATTTATTTTCCAGGGAGTCTTCCAGTTGACTGCTTAATCGGGATCTTTCGCGGTCGTCCTTGCTTCCTCCGGCACCACGAAGAGATTCACTTTTTCCACTCCCCGCAGAAGCGTCAACGACGTACTCGCACCGACTTTTTCCTGAGTGAGAAACCGATGCAGGTCATCGATTCCTCCGACGGCCTCTCCTCCGAAGTCGACGATCACATCGCCTTCCACAAGTCCTGCCTTCGCGGCTGGACTGCCGGGCTCCACTGACATCACAAGCACGCCGCTCTCCACCGGCAGGTTGTGAAAACGGACGGCCCTGCGATGGAGAGCGATAGCCTGCCCCGTCACGCCAACGTAGCTTCGCCGGACCCTGCCGCTCTTTATCAGTTGTGCCGCAACAAATTTCGCCGTGTTCATGGCAATGGCAAAGCAAATCCCTTGGGCCGGAAGGATGACGGCGGTATTGACCCCGATGACCTCCGCCCTCGATGTGACCAGCGGCCCTCCCGAGTTGCCCGGGTTCAGGGCGGCGTCGGTTTGGATAATGTTCTCGATGAGGCGTCCCGATCTCGACCGAAGAGACCGGCCGAGAGCGCTGACAACGCCCGTCGTGACAGTGCATTGAAAACCATAGGGGTTGCCGATGGCGACCACGAGTTGCCCGACTTTAATCGATTGCGAATCCCCCAGGATTGCAGGCAACAGGTTCGGGGCATGGATGCGGATGACGGCAAGGTCTGTCTCCGGATCGTCGCCGACGCGTTCCGCTTCAAATTTTCTTCCATCTGACAGAACGGCCTCAATACGGGCTGCATGGTGAATCACATGACTGTTCGTCAGAATGAAACCGTCAGGCGTGAAGATGAATCCCGAACCGCTCCCGTGTGTCTCTCGGCGAAGTCTCGGGCTGGGGGATCGGCGGTTTCCAGCCTCCTGCACCACATCAATATTCACCACCGAGGGGCTCACCTTCTCGGCCACTCGAATTACCGCCTGAGAGTAAGCATCGAGCAGGCGGTCATCCGAAAGGGTTGAGAGATTAGCCGCTTTCGAATTGTCGGGATATCCCTCCTGGAACGAAGAAAGGGTAATAATCTCATTCATTGGAATTGGTCCTTTCCTTCCCATGGTGTGTCTACAGTGAAGACCCGCGAAGTTGGATGAGTGTTCACAATAACCTCGAATGTGCCACCGCACTCTCAATAACGGCTCGGGCCTTCACCCCTGAAAAAGAATGGAATCTTCCTACCCGGGATGCGTGAGGACCTCCACGTCCGGACCCGATCTTCCCTCTGTAAATGAGCACACTCTTTACCACGAAGATTTCAGCTTGTGAAGAGGGCACTTTTGAGTGATATACTCACTTAAAAGTTACCAAGCGGGAGAGCCTCATGGTACGGAGACGCACGAAGTGCCCGGCCGAGATGACGTTAAGGGTGATCGGAGGTCGTTGGAAAGTTCCGATACTTTACCATCTTTCTTATGGGGTAAAGAGATTCTCTGAATTGCAGCGGAGCATGAACGGGGTGACTCAAAAGGTGTTAACGCAACAACTCCGCGAGATGGAAAGGGATGGAATCCTGCACCGCGAGGTTTTCGCACAAGTCCCACCCAAGGTGGAATATTCCCTCACGGGGTGGGGGAAAAGCCTTAAACCAGTCATTGATGCCATGTGTGAGTGGGGAAGTCTGTTTGCCAAAGGAAAACAGCCACAGAACTCCATGGAGTTTCCTCTGCCTCCTTCCACCCTTCAGCGCAAGATTGAAGCCAAGGAAATTCGGCAATAAGACCTTACGTTCAAATCTCCAAGACTGCGCCAGAGGGCGGACGAGATTTTAGCCCTTCAGGGATCCACGCTCCCGCTCATGAGACCTTTCTTGAACTGCCAGTCCTCAAAACGCGTGGGCTGAGGAGTGCGCCTAAAATCCTATCTTTCCTATCGGATGTGGGGTTGGATAGCGGATAATCGTCTGATCGAGGAGAGAGGGAGTCGGGGTTGCGCTCACTGCTCAACGATGATCCGGATTTTCTCTCCGACCCGAAGCTGCCGGGCGTTCCGGATCCCGTTGATTTGTTTCAAGGACTCCACCGTGGTGTTGTAGTTCTGAGCAATGGAAAAAAGCGTCTCGCCCGAGCGGACGCTATGGACGACCGTTGAGGGGCGCCCCGCACTAGTGCCCTTCCGTGAGGCAAGTTGGGGTAAAGCCTTCCCATGTGGGGCAGGTTTGCCGGAGGCGCGTCGGGGCTGATCCTCAGTTGCCATGCGAATGGTCAGGCGCTGGCCGGGGCGAAGTTTGGTATTCACTCCCAGCCGGTTCCACTTGCGAAGCTCCTTCGGCGTTACATCATACCTGGCTGCGATGTTTGCCAGATTTTCTCCCCGCTCCACGCGATATTTAACTAGCGAGGTCTTTAAGTTTGAAGTCGTGGCAGGAATGACAACCTTGGTCCCCTCTTCCAGTACGGACCCTTGAGCCAGTTCATTGACTTGTGCGATGGCGCTCACCGTCGTGCGGTATTTATTCGCAATCGTCGAAAGCGTCTCTCCGGTAGTCACCCGATGACGGCGCCAGAGTACACGCTTGTCCTCGGGAATTAAAGCTATCTCTTGAAGAAACTTCTCTTTCGTCCCGAGAGGGAGATTGAGCTGGAAATCGGGTTCGTTGGGGGGGGTTGCCATTCGGAGCAGTTGCGGGTTCAACGACTGAAGCGTTTCAACCGAGGTATCGATAGTTTCCGCGATCAACCGCAGATCCGTCGGAGTAGACACCACAACTCGCTCAGTCTTAAGTGGGGGCAGGGGTTCGACATTGAACCCGTACTTTCCCGGATTCTTTGCAATGATGGTGACCGCCAGGATAGCGGGGACATAGTTTTCAGTTGGAAGCGGCAGGACGTGGTGTGCAGCCATCTGCCAGAAATCGGCATAACCGGAGCGTTCAATGGCCTTTTGAACACCCCCCGGACCGCAGTTATAGGCGGCCATGGCCAAATACCAATCCTCGAAATTCTCATACAGATCCTTCAAATGCTGGGCCGCCGCGCGGGTCGATTTTTCCGGATCCTGCCGCTCATCAACCCACCAGTTCTGTACGAGACCATACTCCGCCCCTCGAAAGGGAACGAACTGCCAAATTCCTTTCGCCTTCTTGTTGGAAAGTGCCAGTGGCTGGTATCCACTCTCGACCTGAGCGAGATAGATGAGGTCTACGGGCACCCCGGTCTCGCGCAGGACTCGATCGATCATGGGTCGAAAGGCACCGACCCGTCGGAGTCCATTCTCCATCGCTCCCCGACCACGCCCCCGGGTGAAATAATCAAGAAAATTCAGGACCCGTTCGTTCACAGTGATGGGAAGATCGTGCTTTACCTCGGCCAATTCCTTTTCGGCCGTCGCCTTGAGTTTTTCATCAATTCTTGAAGGGAAGGTCTCGATGGCTAAGATTTCATCCGAAGGGGCCGGTTCATATTTCTGTGTGGTGAAGCCATCCCCTTCCTTAAAGGCAATCACTTCGTATCCATGAATTCGATCCACCAGACTATCAAACTCTCTCTCCAGGCGCTCGTCAGAGTGCAACGGAATGGGGGATCGAAGCATAATTTCCACGGCAAGGTCGAACGATTTTTTGGCACGATCCAGGTGCCCCTGATGGTAATCCTCCTCTCCGCGTCGATAGTTTTCCTCCACCTGCTCGATGACTCGTTCGGCTGCGTCAAAGGGGGCAGGGGCGAAGTCCAGTGGAAGGGGATAACTATCCGGCACCGGAAGCTTTGAAAGGGCGGGGGAGGGAACCGAAACCACGGGGGGGATGACCACAGGCTTCTTCTTGGGGCCGGCGCTCTCACAAGAGGCGAAGGACAACGCTAATCCCAGGGGAAGGAGGAACTTAGCGTATTTCATCCTGCTGTTGAAAGATACCATCTTGCAATGAGTCCACACTCAAAGGCAAAAAAACCGCACTCATCTTACACGAGCCGCCCTGGTAGAGTCAATTTGGCGAAGCATAAGTCACCTCCCTAAACAACCAAAACAATCACCCATGAATCTATGTGGTTAGCCGCAAGAGGGATGAACGCCTTGAGCGACAGGTGGTCGAAGAGGAGTATAATAGAGGGCGGGGTATTAAGGCCGTTCACGCCGGCTGAAGCGTGGAACCGATTCGCCGCAGAAATTCAACCCTCATGAGCCCTGGGTTGTAAACAGGGCCAGCAACTCAGCAAGATGCGATAACCAGAAGAATCCGTGACATGGGAGGAATTATGTTGACAAAGAGGTGGGGCCGGATGCCGCTATTCACGGTTCTCGTGCTGGGACTCGTCAGCATCGCTTGGGCGCAGAGTCCCTCGCAGGAACAACCGCCGAAAAGGTCGGAGGATGTGAAAGAGGCAGGTGCAGTGCCCGGATCAACGCCGGCGCCTGCTGTGCCTGAGGATCCCAGGGTGGAACGCCGGGAAGTCATTGTTCCTTCGGGGACACGGGTTCCGCTGTCTGTGGTCAATTTTGTGAGCTCTCGAAATGCCAGGTCTGGTGATCCGGTCTATCTGGAAACCATGTTCCCCATTACAGTGGGCAATCGGGTGGTGATCCCTGTGGGCAGCTATGTGCGCGGCACCATTACCGAGGTCAAGCGCTCAGGCCGCGGCAAGGGTCGGGCCGAGATGTATCTGAGGTTCGACAGCCTCACGCTGCCCAACGGAACCACGCGCGATTTCACAGCGACCGTGTCTCAGGCCGACGCCCGGATCCCCGGGAACTTGAAGGAAGGAAAGATTGAAGCTGCGGGGACGAAGGGCCGGGACGCCGGGACCATTGTCACAACGGGAGCTGCCGGAACTACCATCGGAGCGATTGCCGGGTCCGCTTCAGGACATCCGGGTGTGGGCACGGCTATTGGGGCCGGAGCGGGAGCAGTGGCCGGGCTGATGATCGCTTTGGCACAGCGGGGCAATGAGGTTGATCTTTATCGGGGGACAGAAGTTGATATGACTCTTGATCGGAATCTCGTTTTTGATGAAGGAGAGTTGACCCACTTCGCACGCGACCCCTCGAGCGATCGCTACTTTGAACATCCCGGCCCCCCCCCGCGTCAGAGCGGTAGTGATGATCGCTATGGCCGCAGAAGACTCCCTTTTCCCTTTTGAGTGGTCCCGCCACGTTCAGCGCAGGAGAGCGTTACAGAGCGCATAGCGCCGGCCAGGGATGAAGCCCTGCCACCGTTATTCTTTAAGAAAGCCAGCAGCCGCCCCTAGCGACCGCTGGCTTTTTTATTTCTTACCAGCTTCAGCGTGCCTTGTCAGATGAGTTTTCGCGAGATCCCGAAAGACTTTGAAGGCGGTGAATTCACGGGCTCCAAACGCCATCCGGCTCAGTTCCACCGCGGACCAGACAAAATAGAGGATGGTGACGATCAAATGGATCGAGAAAAAGGATTCACTGGGGATCACTGCTGAAAATGCAAACTGGACGAACCAGAGGGTGAACAGGAGACAGGCTTCAAACCAGCTGAAGCGCATGTTGATGAGCAGCACCAATCCCAGGAGCGACTGTGAAATGGTCAGAGCGATCTCCAATTTCTGGTGGGCACTGAATGGAATAGGCGTGACCGCGCCCATCCGGATGGAATAGACAATCGGCAGCATGGCGGCCAATAACGTCCATTGATTAATGTTCGATGACACCATGTTCATCAGGGCCAAGGGTGCATTCCTGACGGTCCGCGCCCAATAGAGGGCAGAGACCTTTTCTGGAAACTCCGACAGGAACGGAGCGACCCACTGGACAAAGACAAACTGAGAGACCCCAACGGACACGGCCAGCAGAAGCATGCTGTGAAGGAAAGGCTCCGCCACAAAATACATGATCATGCCGCCCCCCACGAAGAGCCCAATGATCGCAGTATTTCGCACGCGACGTGACGAGGTCATGATCTTACGGGGCACATATTCCAGTTCTTCGATCTTCTCTTCGCTCTGGGGCGGGATTTTTTGAAGAATATAGAGGTACACGAAATAGAGGACCATCAGGATAATGCTGTCAATAACCGTGAGTGTCCCTTTGAGGAGAATAACAAAAAAGTAAAGGATGGGGGCCCCCAGGGAGACGACCTCAACCGCGTGCTCGCGTTCGAGCACAATCTCGCGAAGGGGCTGTTTGCTCTTCCGGCGGTTAAAGAATGCTGCCGTGGCATAGATCATTGGCCAGCCCAGCCCGACCAGAAGACGCAAAGAACCGGTCAGATTGGCCGTCATCAGGTCGACCCTCTTCTCCCAGGCGATGACGAACTCAACCGCAAACTCAGGTAACGTTTGCAACCATGCCAGGATAGCGAGGGCGAGCCCCTGGGAGATCAGGAACTGCGCCGCTTCCGCGGCCCAGGCGATCATCAGGGAAGCGACCAGCACACTGGGAAATGTCCAAAGGGCCGCCAGGGTGGACCCCTCGGGTTGGATTGCTTGAGCGGACCTGAAACGCGCCAGTCCGAGGAGAAAGAGGTTGATTTTTTGTCTCATTCAGATGGGATGGGTCTCAATCGGTGAAGCAGACCGGACGGCTCTTCGATATGCTGGAGTGTTTCGAGAACCTTGCATCCTTTCGGAGTGGAAAGTCTTCTCTGTAGTGGGCACCGCGACTTTCTTCGCGCGCCAGCGCCGAGGACGTAACGACCGAAGCCACTGAGAGCAGATTGCGCAACCGCAAATCGTGCGGGGGAATGTCGCATGGGTGGGAGTGGGCCTCGTAATCTGCAAGCTCCTGGAGGGCTTGCCTGAGATACTGCCCGGTGCGGATGACGCCAACATTCTGCCACATTAATTTCTTCAATCGCGCACCCAATTCTTCCGCCGAAATTCGAGCCTTGCCCGTCGGAGAGGTTTTTTCGGACTGACCATTGGAGTGCACTGTGCCTTGACTTGTACATCCTTCTCTGCGCATCGCTTCGCCTGCCCGGGCGCCAAATACAAGACTTTCCAGGAGAGAATTTGATGGCAGGCGATTGGACCCGTGAACGCCGGAACAGGAAGCCTCTCCGGCCGCATAAAGCCCTTGAAGAGAGGTCTTTCCTTGTGTATCGATCTTGATGCCCCCAATGCAATAATGCGCCGCAGGATGGATCGGGATCATGTTCTCGGAAATATCGATATTGAATTCCAGGAACATCTGATAAACACCGGGAAACCGTTTCTTCAGGATTTCGGAATCAAGATGCGTGCAATCCAAATAAACGTAACTACTCTGAGTCTTCATCATCTCCATCATGATGGCCCGGCTGACTGCATCGCGGGGAGCAAGTTCTTCCTGGGGATGATAGTGGTGCATGAATCGTTCCAAGTCCGCGTTGCGCAAATAGGCCCCTTCGGCGCGCAAAGACTCCGGAAGCAAAACACGGGGAGCGTTTTTCAAATAAAGAACGGTGGGATGGAACTGAATGAATTCCATGTCGCTCAATTCGGCCCCCGCCCGGAAGGCAATAGCCAGACCGTCGCCGGTCGAAAGTTCGGAATTCGTGGTCTCGGGATAAAGTTGGCCCATTCCCCCGGTACCCACGAACACCGCTTTCGCGGTCACCGTATGCCGGCGTCCCGTCTTCAAATCGCAGTAATGCGCCCCCGCAAGAGAGCCGTTCACCAAGATCAAATCCTCCGCAGCAGTATTTACCAGCACTTTGACATTCGGCAGGGACACCAATCGTTTGTGCAATGTTTCCAGGATTTCATTCGTGGTGGTCTGAGAACGCCCTTTGAAGATATAGGGACGTGCTTTGGCGTCCTGCTTGGGCAAAAGGACCTTTGCCGTATGGCGCTCGAAAGAGGCTCCCCACGAAATGAGTTCCTCGATGTAGCGAGGACCCTCCTCGACCAGAACCTTGACGGCCTCGGTCCTGCATAACCCTTCTCCGGCGCACACCGTGTCATCGTAATGAAGCCGAATTTCTTCTTCGTCGCTGGAGGCGATGGCAATCACTCCATTGGAATGCTTGGAGGGTTGACCCAGGGAACACTGCTTCGTGAGCATCAGGACGTTGCCCGCGTCGGCGAGGGCAAGGGCACAGCGCATGGCAGCGACGCCGCTTCCCACGATCAAGAAATCTGTTTTCTCCAACTCAGAGGACTTCATATGCAAGGGCATCATACTCCACCAAAAAAAAATTGAGCAACAGTTTTTCAGAATGAGAATTTTCACAATCTATACTCCGCGGGATCCGGAAATTAATTTGCTGGCGCCGTAAGGGGTATGATAGGTTATTTGGTTTGTGTATCGCTAAGGGCCGCATCGGAGGGGGCGCCCCACAGTCGTCTCTGCCCCAAGAGCCTTGACATGGGTTTCCCGAGGGTTCCTCGGAAGAAAAGCGGACTAGAGCTGAGCCCCCCGATTGCATGGCGAGCGCTTGACCTGACGAAAAGATCAGAGGTCCCGAACCATGATTGAAATTCCAGTTTCACTCCATGAACGCAGTTATTCCATCGTGGTCGGGAAAGGAGAGGCGATTCATAACCCCGCCCTGCGAAAGCTCATCAAGTCCAGCACCAAGGTTTTTCTGGTCACGAACGGTACAATCTGGAGTAAGTATGCGCGCTTGATACGCTCTCCGCGCAGCATCATGGCCAGGTCAATCCCCCTTTTGATTCCAGATGGCGAGCGATTCAAAAACCTGGGATGGTATCAAAGACTCTGCCGGGAGATCGTGCGCCGGGGAGCGGATCGGAAATCCCTGATTCTTGCGCTGGGCGGCGGGGTCGTGGGCGACATTTCCGGATTTGTGGCTGCGTCCGTCCTGAGAGGGCTGCCTCTGGCACAGATTCCAACGACCTTGCTGGCCCAGATCGACAGCTCCATCGGGGGAAAGACGGGGGTGAACCTGCCGGAAGGGAAGAATATGGTCGGCACCTTCTATCAACCGGCCCTGGTGGTCGCCGATCCGACCTTCTTGAAAACCTTGCCGTTGCGGGAGTTGCGTGCCGGGCTTTATGAGGCCGTCAAGTGTGGCGTGGTGCTGGACCGGAACCTTTTTGACTTCCTCGAAGCGGATATGCAAAGAATCCTGGAATGTGATTTGACGGGTCTTGAGACGGTCATTCGTCATTGTGCCTCTGCAAAGGCAGAGATTGTGCGTCAAGACGAACGGGAATCCGGATTACGCAGGATCCTGAACTTCGGCCATACCTTTGGACACGCGCTGGAAGCCCGAACTTCTTACCGCCGCTTCAAACACGGAGAAGCCGTGGGGTGGGGCAGTATGATGGCCACACGTTTAGCAGAGAAGTTGTCTTTGATTTCCGTGGCCGAATCCAAACGTATCATTAACTGTATTCGCGCAGTCGGTAAACTGCCCAGGATTTCAGACCTCTCCGCGAGTACGGTTCTTTCCCACATGCGACACGACAAGAAATCAGTTGCGGGAAGGCTTCAATTTGTTTTACCCACGCGAATCGGCTCGGGGAAGGTTTTCGGTGGGATCGATCCCAAATTGATTCGCGAATCATATCTCGAGATTCAAAAAGAGGGGGCCGGCAGGAATTGAATTGAGGGACTGGACCAGGCTCGACGGTTGAATTCCGCGGACCGCGTTCCATCAACAGGCCGAAGCCGCTTGCCGCTTCGCAAGGCAGGAACCCCGAGGAACGAGAAGGGAAAAAAGCGATTACATCACCCGACGGTCCGGCGAGAAAAGCGGAAGAGGTCCGCGCCATGTTCGGCGCCATTGCTCATCGGTATGACCTAGCGAATCATCTACTTTCTCTTAACTTTGACCGGTGGTGGCGTCGAATTGCGGTCCAAAAGATTAAGGCCCGCCTGAGACGAAATGATTTCGACGCGCTCGATTTGGCTTGCGGAACGGGGGACCTTACACTGGCCTTGGGTGCGGCGACCCGCGGGCGTGTCGTGGGCATGGATTTCTGCCATCCGATGCTGATGATGGGCGTCAATAAGCGGGCCCGGCAGGACCATTCTTCCTGCATCAATTTCTCCGAGGCCGATGCCTTGAAACTGCCCCTTAAGGACTCCAGCTTTGATGCGGTGACCATCGCGTTCGGGCTGCGGAATCTGGAGGATTACGGAAAGGGGCTGTCGGAGATGTATCGCGTCCTGCGGCCCGCCGGGGTCCTGGGCGTGCTGGAATTTTCCCGGCCCCTCATGCCTCTGTTTCGGCACGTGTACCAGTTTTATTTTTCGAGAATTCTCCCCTGGTTGGGATCGCGGGTGAGCGGAGTGGAAGGGCCCTATAGCTACCTCCCTGATTCTGTGTCAAAGTTTCCCTCCCAGAGAGAACTGAAAGAGCTGATGGAGCAGATTGGTTTTGTCGAAGTCGTTTTCTTCAATTTGAATGGTGGCATTGCGGCTTTGCACCTGGGAACGAAGCGGTGAGAAGAGTTGTCAGTTGCCGGCTGTCAGTTCTCAGTTGGGAGTATTCGAGCTTGATGATTTATCGAGTAAGTAATGTAAACTTTTATCCTCGATTCTTCGGTTGAATAACAGTGCCTCTCAGTTTGACAGGGATCATTTCTGACAACTGAGAACTGACAACTGACAACTGCTTTTACGCCATGGACTTCAAACTTGCAACATCC
>JBAVHJ010000502.1:0-2924 GCA_049685715.1 Terriglobia bacterium
GGGGTCCTTCCGACGGCGGGACTGCTCTTCGCGCAGGCCCGCGTAATTCACCATTTCGAGCGCTCGATCCAAAGCCGGCTCATAATCCCCAGAATCGTAGGTCAGCCCTGTCGCAGATACAAAAGGAAATTCACTCGGCTTCGGAAAGTTTTTCCTCCGCAACTCGGCCGGATCCATCTTCAGTTCATGCGCGACGATGTCGACGATTCGCTCAACCGTGCAAGTCGCCTCGGGACGGCCTGCTCCCCGATAGGCATCGGTCGCCACCTTGTTTGTAAACACACCGGTCACATCCATCACACAATTCTTAAATCGGTAGGCCCCGCCCAACATGAGGCCGGTGAGGGTGGGGATGGCCGGGGTCAGCAACTGGTAATAGGCCCCGAGGTCTGCGACGATTCTGTAATGGAGGCCGAGGATCGTCCCGTCACTCTTTACCGCTGCCTCAATTTCTCCCGTCTGGGCACGCCCCTGGATCGTCGCCTGAAAGTTTTCGCGACGAGACTCCATCCATTTCACAGGTCGACCCAATTGCATTGAGATCCACCCCATGACGGCCTCTTCTCCATACACATTCAGTTTCGACCCAAACCCTCCGCCCACTTCGGGCGTAATGATCCGCAGTCGGTTCTCGGGCAGTCCGAGCATGATGGCAAGTTGTGTTCGGAGCAGATGGGGAATCTGCGTCGAAGACCAGAGGGTGAGCTCCTTTTCGCCTGGCAACCACCGTGCCTGTACCCCTCGGGGCTCCATCGCTGCAGGGATCAGCCGCTGATGGACAATCCTCGTTTTAATAATCCGGTCCGCATCTTTGAATGCCTTCTCCATGTCCCCGCCGGCAAGCTTCCATCGATAGGCGATATTGTCGCCAAATTCCTCATGGACGAGGGGCGCCCCGGGCTCAGCCGCCTTCTCGGGGTCAACAACGGCATCCAATGGGTCGCAGTCAATATTGACCAGCGCGGCTGCGTCCGCCGCAATGTACTTGTCACGGGCCACCACCACCGCCACCGGTTCTCCAACATAACGAACCGTTCCTATTGCGAGGGGAGGATGAAACGGAACCTTTAGTCCCTCGATGGAGGAGGCACACGGGACGCTCCCAATTCGGTCCTGCATATCGGCCCCGGTGTAAACCGCAACGACGCCGGGAAAAGCCTTCGCGGCCGCTGTGTCGATGGATCTGATTCGGGCGTGTGAATAAATGGAGCGAACAAAGACGGCTTCAAGGGTATCGGCCAACTTGATGTCATCCACATAGTGACCAATGCCTTGAATTAGCCTCGGGTCTTCAGTGCGCTTGACCCGGGAACCGATGTAGGGGGTAGCCATCTTTCCCTCGCTTTCGCAACCTCTAAAACTCTCTGGTGCACGCCCTCGCCCTCAACGGGCGATCCTTCGTTCTTTCGAGTCCGCTTTGACCGCTCACATTTTCTTCGACGCGTATTGGATGGCATCCACAATGTGCTGATAGCCTGTACAACGACAGAGATTCCCTTCCAATCCGTGCCTGATCTTTTCCTCGCTGGGGTGAGGATCCCGGCCCAGGATTTGCGCCCCCATCATGATCATCCCGGGAGTGCAGTAACCACACTGCAGGCCGTGGCATTCCCAAAAGCCTTCCTGAACCGGATGCAACGCATTTCTGCTGGCAGCCGCAAGACCTTCGATCGTCGTTATCTTGCTACCGTCCGCCTGGACAGCAAGCAAGGTGCAGCTCTTCACAGCGGCTCCCTCCAAGAGGATCGTACAGGCGCCGCAGATTGACGTCTCGCAGCCGATGTGAGTCCCCGTCAGACCCAGTCGATCCCTCAAGTAGTGCACCAGCAATAGACGCGATTCAACCTCATCTTTATAGGTTATTCCATTGACCGTGACAGAAATGGGGTGGGTCATCGCCTACCTCCAGCCAAGATCCTGCGAACAAGATCGCTTCCGGATCTGAAGTCAATACACCCCCCGGGGGGGCTCGCTCGCATGCTGTTTCAGTTGCTTTTAGGAATCGGGAAGATAACATAAACGTCATGAAAATTGAAGAACGTTGTTCTAAAGCACCAATTGAGAATTCCTGATAGAATGCCGCCGATGAACATTGAGGATCGCATCATCGTGGCGCTGGATGTGGAGTCGCGCGCCCGTGCTCTCAAATGCGTAAAGGAGCTGATGCCGCCAGCGACCTACTTCAAGGTCGGCAGCCAGCTATTCACCGCGTGCGGCCCGGATTTGGTTCGAGACCTCGTGGCTCTCGGCGCGCGGGTCTTTCTTGACCTCAAATTCCACGACATCCCTCAAACCGTCGCCAACGCGGTGCTGGAAGCAGCCCGCCTGAAAACGTCCATGATCAATCTTCATGCCAGCGGGGGCGTGACGATGCTTCAAGCGGCAGCCCAATCGCTCGCCGAGAATTATTCTCCGGAGGAGCGCCCGCGGTTGGTTGCGGTTACCCTGCTCACCAGCATCGGGGAAGCCGACGCACGTGAAATCGGCTTTTCTCTTCCCACGGCAGACCAGTCCGTAAGGCTGGCCCACATGGCTCAACGCGCGGGTCTTGATGGAGTGGTGGCATCCCCCCTCGAGATTGCCCATATCCGAGAAGCATGCGGCAAGGATTTTTTGATTGTGACGCCTGGTATCCGGCTTGCCAACGCCGAACTTGACGACCAGGTGCGAATCTCCACCCCCGAGGCCGCCTTCCGGGCCGGGGCCGACTATCTGGTGATCGGCCGTCCCATTCTCGAAGCGTCCAATGCTCGTCAGGCATTTCTAGGAATAGTCGAGTCATTAAAGACGATCTCCTAAACGCGCTGAGGAGCCGAATTCCATACGCTGGGGACAAGGGAGCAAGGCCTTAGCAAACGCACGATGCCAACAGACACGGGATTCCAAGGTCGAAGACACTCACGCCTCTCAGTAATTTCCAAATT
>JBAVHJ010000503.1:0-3339 GCA_049685715.1 Terriglobia bacterium
ACATTGAATAGATCTCACCCCAGCCTTGTCCGGACAGATTCGGGACGACCCTCGTTCTTTCTTACATTGATCACTAATTTTCCAGGATCGCCTCTGCATCAATCGTGATGTGCACTTCATTCCCCACGACGATCCCGCCTCGATCCAACGTGCTGTTCCAGCTCACACCAAAGTCATGGCGATTGATCGTGGTTTCTGCAACGAAGCCCGCACGAGTCTTCGGTCCTTTGTCCACGCCATCTTCCCACCACGGTGTTTTCCACTGACCTAAATAGCGAACATTCAGTGTCACATTACGAGTCACACCGCGGATCGTCAGACCCCCCGTGACGATGTAATCATGATCGCCGATAATCGCAATCTGACTGCTCTTGAAACTGATGTAGGGGTGGTTGTCTGCATCAAGAAAGTCGGTGCTGCGCAGGTGGGCATCCCGCTGTGTCTCTCCCGTCCAAATTCCCTTGGCGTCCAGAGTTGCTTCGACAGAGGCATCCCGCGGGTTTACTGGATCAAATTCAAGTGAGCCGTGCACATTCTTGAAGTGTCCGCGGACATGGGTCACCATCATGTGCCGCGCGCGGAATTCAGCCGCAGTATGTCCGGGTTCAAAAGTCCATTTAGCCATTTGAGCCTCCACGTGAATTTGAGACTGTCCCTAGTATTGATGCAAGGAGGAGAGCATTGTCGCAGATCGGCCGTAGAGCTTCAAGGAGGGTTGTTGAGTTACAGGTGATAGGCAATAGGTCATAGGGGATAGGGGAAAAAGTTCGAAGTCATTCGAAGGAAGGAGGTGTCGGGTGCCGGGTGTCAGAGGAGATAGGTTATCGGGAATGGGGGATAGGTGATAGCAAGAGCGGGGATGGTCCCTCATGGGCCATGAGACGGCAGGGCTCCCGATCGCAGACATGTAAAGAACACAAGTCTGCGGCACCCGCATGAAACAAATCAATTCGGGGCAACCCAGAATGGCGTGGGATGATTTGCCGGAACAGAGTGCATAGTTGTGCGAGGTGTCGCCCTAATCTTCGGCTGCGGACCGACTGGCTCGTTATGCGAACGAATCCTGGCAACCGTCTTGAAGCGAAATCGTTGTCGTTGTCTTATTGATTTGAAGTTTATCGATTTCAGAGTCCAGTTGGACCACCAGGTTCTTTGTATAGCGTATAAAGTGATGGCCGGAGATCAGCATCGCAAATCCCAGGCTAAACTTCGGCGGATCGAAAAGCCAGCGAACCAGGAGTTGCAACAAAAACTTCCAGTACGCTTTCCGATAGGAGGAGAGGATGCCTTGGTGGACGATCGAGCGAACAATGATTCCAAGCGAGACCAGGACCGGAATCTTCGGGGGTTTCTGCGGCTTGCGGGTTTTCCACTGCAGGAGGGAACGATAAGACCGATTGTAAAATGCAGAGGGGGAGTATAGAGAAACGAGAATCTTGCGGTAACCCTCCAGCAGCACAGGCAACGGGAGGAGCGTTTTAAAATTGGGTGGATCGAAGTTGCTGGTCGCGGTGCTTTCCATGAGCAATCGGCCTTCTTTCAGCATGCGATCAAAAAGTGGAGTCGTGGGAGGGGCCTGCAAAAACCCGGCCATGGCCCAAGGGATGGCGGCCCGCTCAATGAAATCTCTTTGCTGTTCGAAGATATCCGCGGTATCGGAATCGAACCCGATGATGAAACCTGCCGTCACCCAAAGACCTTCGCTCTGGATGAAGCGAATACTCTCCAGGGGATCGCGTCGCAGGTTTTGAAACTTCTTGGCTTCCGTCAGGGACTCCGGGGAAGGGCTTTCGATCCCGATGAAGACATAGAAAAAGTTTGCATCCACCATGGCTTCAATCAATTCGGGCCTCTGAGCGAGATCAATCGATGCCTCAGTGTAAAGCAAGAGCGGATATCCCCGGGCTTTCTGCCACTCTCCCAGCTTGAGGGCCAGTTCGAGCGCCAGTTTGTGGTTCCCGATAAAATTGTCGTCGACGATAAAGACCTGGTCACGCCATCCGAGTTCAAACAACGCATCGAGCTCCGCCAGCAACTGGCTGGGGGGCTTGGTTCGGGGCTTCCTTCCGTAAATGGTGATGATGTCGCAGAATTCGCATTGGAAGGGACAGCCGCGGGAGAATTGCACCGCCATGGAGGCATATTTATCGATTTTGAGCAGATTAAATCGTGGGAGTGGCGTTTTGCTGATATCCGGCTTGTCCTTGATATCGTAGAGCCGTTTGGCGGAGCCATGCTCAACATCGGCGGCAATCTCATGGAAAACCTCGTCGGGCTCGCCGACGACGACATGGTCCGCCAGAGAAAGCAGGAGTTCCGGTTCACTGCTTGCAAAGGGACCTCCAATCATCGTCCGCTTGCCTAGGGCCCGGGCCCTGAGAAGGGTTTCGCGAATGTCATCCTTTTGGACGCGCATTCCGCTCACCATGACGAGATCGGCCCAAAGGATGTCCGTATCGAGCAGGTCCTCAAAGCTCCGGTCGATCAGCTTGAGCGTCCAATTCTTCGGACAGAGCGCCCCTATGGTGAGTAAACCAAGCGGCGGCTGGTCGGTCTTTATAGGAACAAGATCCATAATTCCGTCAAAGCTCCAGAAGGAGGACGGAAAGCGCGGCCAAACCATAAGAACCTTGAGCGCCGAGCCGAGAGGAGGGAAGTCTTGTGGCTCGCTTGGAGCATCGGCGGCCTCGGGTGTGGATCCCTTCTGAAAATCAGCCAACTGGGACATGAAGTCCTCTCCGCGCGAATCCATTGGACCCGCGTCATAAACGTTGCTCTGGGGTCAGCTGAGCTCGGTAGAATGACCAATATTCCCGGCTGCGTTATACCCCAATTCCGGCACGGTTCAAGCCGATTGTCATTCCAATGACTTGTGAAATCTGGCCGTATAGACGTGAAAAACTCTTAGGGATTTATTCTCCGATGTCGAAGATGGCTACAGTGGATACAGGACCGTCAGGCAGATACATTTCTTATGGCGAGCGGTAAGGTCTGTTTCCCGCGCAGCCCGAGGACGGGCTTGCTTCCAGGAATCACGCGCTCACCCTTCAGTCGTATGCGAACGCTCCCTTCGCACGCTGACCCCTGATAGGCGGCCAGCTCACTCTTGCCCACTCGTCATTGGTAAAAGGGTCAAGGTAACGGTGCACCGCGCCGGTCACCGAATCCTCATCAATGCCAGACCCGTAAAGGAAGGATACGAAGACAAGGATATTCTAACACAGTTTGGAGTCAGAGTTCCACGGACAGGAAAAGCGGGGACGATATTTTCCGGGCCGCGAGACAGCGCGGCTCTCGACCGCAAACATGTCTGCGGCACCCGGTAGAGTAGGTTTTAGG
>JBAVHJ010000504.1:0-8982 GCA_049685715.1 Terriglobia bacterium
ACCATGTCCATGTGAATCGCCGCCTTCATTTTCGCGACCAGTTCCGGATGCGAGGTGAGGTAGATCTGCGTCCCTTCTATTTCGGGAGGCCACACAAAGCGAAGGGTCCGTTTAAGGGGAGGAATGCGCTTCTCTTCGATCAGTTTGTGGAGTGTCCGCGCGACTTCCAGGATAGCGACGCACCCGCTGGCATTATCGTTGGCTCCGGGCATTTGATGATCGAGATGACAGCTGAAGACGATCTCCTCATTCTTCAGGCGGTCATCAGTCCCTGGCAAGGTCGCTGTGACGAGCTCGTAAGAACCCTCATGCTGACCTGCCTTGACGCGGGCATGCAACCAGATCTTCTCCCCGCGCACCAATCGCTCCCGGAAGGCACGCGCTTGTCGGAGGGAAATCTGGAATGCAAAGGTCTTGGTCGCAGAATATGAATCGAGATGCCCCCACCGGACCAGGGACTCATCGTCGCCGTGCCAGCCCTGGGGTTGATTGAGCGCGTAACTAACCATGCCGACGGCCCCGAAACGATCGACAGCCAGTTTCTGCGCGGTGCCTCCCTGCGACGAGATGAGAATGATCTTTCCTTTGACGTCCTTGTTTTCATAGTCCTTTTCATTCGCCCCACTCCCCACATCGATCAACTCGGCGGTGACGTCGGCCGATTCTGAGTCCTCGGCCAAACAGACCCGCATGTCTTCCCAGGAACAAATCTGTCGGATGGGGGTGTACTCCGCGAGGGCAGTCTGAGGACCCCGGGGGCCTTGAGTTTTTTTCGGAAGGACCTCCCACAGGTCGGCCGATTCCGCATCCCACGCCTGCCGGGCCTTAAGCGTGCCGTAAAAACGTTTTCCATCGGCGGGAAACTTCTCAATGTGAGCTTCCACGAGACCGGCCTCCCTGGCGCGAGCGAGGATAAACTCCGCGGCAGCGTGGAAGTCGCGGGAGCCGCGGACGCGGTTGAAAGTTGTGATGGCCTGGAGGTTCCGTTTCGCCGAACCGCCGCTCGTTTCTTCCACCAGGAAGCGCATGGTTGGCCCGGGGAGCAGTGATTGAGTTTGTGCCCAGCCGAGATGGGAAATCAAGAGTAAAAAGATTGCAGCTACCTTGCGCATGAAACCTCCTCTTCGAGTTGGATGGATCGGTTTGAGCGGGTCTTCTTCATGGAGAGCCTCTTCCTGGCTGTGGGGATCCTCCCGCTTTATCACCGAAAGGGCTTCGTGGAAAAAAAGACCTCACCCCACTTGAATGAAATCCTTGAATCTTTCGTCGGACAAGATCCTCTTCGCTTGCTCCCTCCCCCGCTCAAAAGTCCGCATGATCTTGGGATTGTCAGTGCAGAGGAAGCTGGCCTCAACCGGGTGGTCCGGGAACAGAATATACAATCGCTGGTCTTCCATGGCCTGTCGCACGCGATCCCACGTATTCAACGATCGCAACCGCATGGAGGTTTCCCACAAGAGACCCTTGGAGTCACAACAGAACACGAGGGTCTTATCGCATTGAATCGTTTCCGCGAATCTCTTGAAGCTCGCCACTTCCTCAAAGATTCGAAATGGCATCTTTAGGGCAAACCCCCCGTCCATGAAAACTGCCACCTCATCCCCAGGAAAGCGGAATGGAGCGAGGAGTGCTCCCCAAGGGGTGTCGTCGGCACAGGGGTTCGGATGGAGCGGATCGATTCCTCTCCAGACCGGCAGAAGCTCTTCGGGCCGCATGGGTTCTCCCATCGCGAAAGGTATCAGGCAGGAGGCCTCGATGGCGTTGTGGTAGTTGATGCGGGTCAGGGGCCGGACAAATTCACCTGCCAGGGAGGGCGAAAGATGGGAGACAAAGACCACGGGGTCTTCGATGTATTCCCCGGGGAGGTATTTCATCGCCAGGGGCAGCTTCCGGGTTAAGGATTTGAAAAAGTAATGAAGTGAATCCCGGGGAGTAAAGGGCATGCCATCCCGGCGGCGAACCCGGGTCGTAAACACAACGACCCGCGTGCGGCAATCCGCAGCAGTCTCAAACACCCCTGTCAGCTCCGGACCACTCATGACATACCGGATGGAGTGGTAGAGGAAGGAACGGAATCGCGAAAGCCCTCCCAGCGAACGGAAATCCGGATGCTCGTGGACCCGGGATGGAATCTCCTCCAGTCCCCAGTGCGACCATCCCTTCATGACCGTGTCGGGCGTCCCTGTGGCCACATCGGCGGCGGCGTACCCGCCCGCTGAAGCTCCCATCGCGACCCGGGGAAAGCATCCGTTGGCGCGGGCCCATTGCATGAGTTCATAAAGAACGCCCCCTTGCCACGCACCCCGGCCCGCGCCGCCCGAATCCAGAACCCAACAGAAAGCGGTCATGAGATATTTATCAATTCTGAAAATGAGAGTCGCACACGAACTGCCTCGCTCCCAGTCAACCGGTTCCCGTCCCGCTTGCGGCGCAACATGAACTTCTTTTTTCGACCCGGGTTACCGCGCGCAGGTGAGATGTCGTCCCCCGTCAACGGCAAGGGTTTCTCCCGTAATCCAGCCGGAACGGGGGCTGGCCAGGAATAGGATCGCCTCGGTCACATCCTCCGCCTGACCGACGCGGCCCAGCGGGTGGGTTGTCTTGCTGTGCTCCAGGAACTTGACATAAGCCTCCTCCGACATGCCGCCCGCCTTGTGAAGGTTGGTCACGACCACGCCCGGGTTGACGGCGTTTACGCGCACTCCCTTCGGGGCCAAATCGAGAGCGGCACATTGAGTCATCGCATTCACTGCGGCTTTGCTGGCAACGTAGGCAAAGACATTCGGAAATGCGCGGGTCCCCGCGACCGAGGAAAGATTCACGATGCTCCCCTTGCGGTCGACCAGCGTCGGGAGAGCCGCTCGCATCATCAAAAAAACAGAGCGGACATTGATATTCATCATCCGGTCGAACAGTTCGTTCGAGGTCGCTTCAATGGAGGCGGTGGCAATAATCCCGGCCGCGTTCACCAGCACATCGATCCCCCCCCATCGGGTCACCGTGGATTGAACGGCGCGTTGAACAAAGGCCTCATCCGTCACATCGCCTGCCAGTTTTTCCACCTGGCCGCCGAGAGCATGAATCTCACGGACCAGGTCGGTGAGTTCTTTTTCACGGCGGGCGACGACGGCAACGCGTCCCCCGCATTTGACAAATGCCAGGGCGGCTGCGCGGCCGATCCCACTCGAGGCGCCCGTGATGAGGGCGACCTTGTTCTCGAATTCTTTTGCGTTAAGCATATAACTTGAATGCTCCTTTTGGGGTTCTGATTTGAATAGACGATCACGACCGAATCTTCATGGCGACGAACCGCACGTCCCGCCTCACCGCGCGGGCCCCTTACGACGACCCGGCTGTCAATTCGCGGGACATCGTCAAAGACGCATCGATTTCCGCTTCATTGTTATAAATATGGGTGGATTGACGAACCCCGTTCTCGCCGCCCATGGACCTCACCCGAACTCTTCCCGTGTTCCAGAGTTTATCCATCATCACCGGACCCGGTACTCCATCTATCCTCCAGGTCGTGATGCCGGCGCACATCTCGGGGTGGCTGGAGGAGAGAATACTGGCTCCTTTAATTTTGTGAATCTCCGACCGTAAGTAATCCCCCAACTGTTTGATTCGTCCGACCACCCGCTCGTGTCCGAGATCGTTGTGGAAATCAAGCGCCGCCTCATACCCTTTCAGGATCGAAAGGTTTCCTGTGCCGTATTGCATCAAACGGTAGGCTCCCTTTTCGTAACTCGCCCACTCGCTGGAAGCCAGCGTGGTCCAGATTTCCGCTTGTCGATTCTTTTTCACGTACAACAAACCGGAACCGGCCGGAGCGAGCAGCCATTTGTGAGGGGATGAGTAATAAGCATCGCAACCGATGTCGCGTACATCCACGCCAATGTGGCCGACCGCTTGTGCGCCATCAATCGTCACAAACAGATCCTTCGCGCCCTGCTCGCGGGCGAGCGACGTCAAACGCTTGACCGGCAGAATCAGACCCAGCATCGAGGTGATGTGGGGAATCGCCAGCACTCGTGTCTTAGAGTTAATCGCCGATGCAAACCGTCGAAAGATTTCGTCGGGATCGTTGGGGGGCCGGGGTATCGGGACCGTCTTCCAGACGGCGCCGTGGCGTTTGGCCCGCTCTTGCCAGCCACACGAACCGCCCGGGTGCTCTTGGTCGGTCTGTACAATCTCATCGCCTGCTCTCAAATCCAATCCCTGCGCAATGAAATTCATGCCAAAAGTGGCGTTCTGCGTCGTGCACACCTCGTCCGCTTCACAATGAATCAGTTTGGCAAGTTTGCCCATGAGAGAAGGATAGTTGCGGTAGCCGGAAAACCAGTCGGGATGTTCCGGACGATAGTCCCAGGAGGTGACGGTTGCGTTGAGTTGGGCCATATTTGTGGTCACCGCTTCCAGGACAGGACGTGGCATTGAGCCCAGTGTCGCCGTATTGAAGAAGGCTTCGCCGCGCGGGATCAGAAACTGGTCCCGGACTTTTTGCCAGAACGCGATCTCATCGACGCCCGCATCTTCCCAATTCGTAATTGCGGGATGCGGCGCGGAGGGGGCGCCGGGACTCGGCTCTGCCTGGCGCAGGTCGATCAACGGCAAAAGAGCCGGAGAGGCTATCATTGATCGAATGAACCTTCGACGTGAAAACATGGGCGCCACCTTCCAGGTTGACGGGTCCTGCCGGAGCAGAGTCAAACGCAGGAACCGAGTTCGCTGCTACTGTCTTCCAAAAAACAGGTGAGCTTCACACCGGCACTCCCGCTCATGAGGCGTGGGACAAAACTTGATGCGGTTCCTCAATTCATCGAAGCGCAGATCGTGGAGGCGCAACACTTCCGCGCCATCCAGCGACCAGGAATCAACCTTGCCCGAGGTCATCTGAAATTTGGCCTCGCAATCCAAGCATTGGAAGATCCCAAGAGTCCGTGGTTCTCCGGCATACTCCACATCGATAGTGGATCCTTCGAGCCGCCGACCTTCACAGTCCGGGCATTGGGCGACATCTTTCATGATTTGATCTCAGTCAGACCCCTCGCTTCGCTGATCGCCAGAGCCTCCAAGGGAAAAGTTCCACTTTTGACCGTAGGACCAAAATTATAGGAGAAATCAAAAAACAGGAACACAAAATATTTCCTCCGGGCCAAAAAGAATTCCGTTTCAGGAATGCGGACGCCAGGGGCACCTGAGGAAGTCACCCGGGAATCGATTCCAGGAGCCATCACGCCACCTGCACGTTGCAGGGAATTCCAGGACCGCGAACGAGAGGTCGCACTGGTCTTGGAATTGAGTCCATGAGGAAATCATATTCTCGATCATGGATGTCGTGTCACAACGATCGGAGGCCAGACGCCCCCTTGGTTCAATCCTTACCAAAGAGTGATTCCAAGCGGGACAATTGCAGGCTGGCTATGGAGCGGGCGCGGAAATCGGCATGCGCGAGCTGGCGCAGGGGATACGAGTGCGCTACCGCGACACACTTCATCCCCGCCTGATGGGCGGCTTTAATGCCATGCAGGGAATCTTCGATGATGAGGCATTCGCTGGCGAGAATTCTCTTCTCTCGACGAGACCGCCGCCGATTCAGCGCCCTCCAGGCCCGGAGGAATGTCTCGGGATCCGGCTTGCCGTTCACGACATCGTCCGCGCTGACCACGACCTCAAAATACCGGCGCAGTTTAAACTTCTTCAAGATTGCATGAATCTCTGAACGCAGTGCCCCTGATGCGATGGCAAGCGGGTAACGAGCGGCACTCCCCCGGATAAATTCTATTGCGCCCGGAAAGAGGCGGAGTTTTGTTTTCAATAAACCACGATAGGCCTTCTCCTTTTCCCGCCGGAGGCGAAGCACTCCAGCCCTCGTTAGCTCCCTGTTGTGGTCGGCAAGAATTTCCCGGATACAACGCCGATCATCGAAGGCCAAATAACGGGCATAGTAATCCCGCCTCTTCAGTCGAATTCCGACTCTTTCAAAAACATCACGAAACGCGAGAAAGTGAAGGGGCTCGTCGTCTATGATCACTCCATTAAAATCGAAAAGAATGGCTCGAAGCATAAGAATGGTATCCACGACGTCGAGTCTTAGATTTATGACTGATCCAGCGGCCTAGTTGGGGTAATCTTCAAATCATTCCCTCAAGCTACCCTTAATATCCCCGTCCACCCCTACCAAGGTCAGGCATTTTCCCGGTCGGAGCAGGTCGCTCTGTGAACCTTTATCAATGAGCGGATGACGGAAGCATAAATGATAGTAGTACACTTTCCAATCAGAACGTCCTTTTTTCGGGCACACGATGCAACTTTTCGATTGCAGCCCCATAATTCCCCTCATGAGAGCAATGCGCTGAGATGTTGTGACCGCAACTCTCCGGACCTCAATCCCCCCTTGTTTGAGCACCTCGAAGATGGGGAGCGACGATATCGGAGACGGGCAAAAGGCTGCTTAAATTTCTGACTCTTACGCACCAATTCTAATTAGGGATTCCCCTTCCTTTGGCAACATTTTAACAGCAACGCAACCGTTGCATGCAACATGTCCCAAAGAGAAAGGGCCTTTCTTGCAAGTCCTGCCTTTTCATTAATACCCAACAGAACCAATATCTTGTGAAGTTTTTCACTCGGTGCAGGTTTCTACAGGCTTGGCATCCCTCATGCAGTAATTCAATTGGAATGAGTGCCGGAGAAATGTCGTTTGAATCCATTATTATTGCCACCACAGACCCGGGAAACAAGGGGCAGTGTTGGCCACATTCCCGGAAGAGCCAGCAGAGGGGAGGTTGCGATGCCGACCCTATTGCCTGATGCACCTGCGATCGCATCTCAAGACCGGAAGAGTGCTGTAGAGCACGAGTCGACGAGCTGGTTGCGAGCGTTTACTGACAAAACGGGGGCGCGGGCATCGGTCCGTTCGTTCCGTCCCCAGGATATGAAAGCGTTACAAGAGATGTATTTCCAGTTCGAGCCGAAACAAATCACTCAGAGAATGCCGCCTCGAACCGAAGAACAGACCAGCCGCTGGATTCACTGCCTGACTCATGACGGGGAGAACTTTGTGGCGATGGTCGGCCGGCATCTGGTGGGCCACATCGTGTTGTGCAACCTGCAGGATGGCCGGGCTGAACTCGCCATCTTTGTTCACCAGGATTTTCAAAACCGGGGAATTGGCACTCAATTGATCCATTTGGCCAAGCGGGCTGCCGTTGCGGCAGGCTACCGCCAGATCTGGATTTCCGTGGAATCGTCAAATCTTCAGGCGATTCGTATTTTCCAGAAAAACAATTTTCAAGTGACCGGAAGTTTCGACACCGAATGTGAAATGGTCCTCGACCTCAGCCCCATGGGAAGGCATACCGATAAATGACCACATCCAATCCGAACCTTCAACTCCCATTTCAAGATGAATTGGGATTCTGCAATGTCCTGATGTCAGCGATTGGCGGGGACGGCGCTAACATGGCAGCCAAGCTGCTCTTCAAGGTGTGTGTAACCTACATGGATCTCGACGGCGCTTACGATGCGCGATATGGCAGCGAGAAAAAAGGGACGCCCACCGACGTGTCTCTGCGGTTATGCCAGTTCGGGACGCCCGTCCGGGAGAGTGGCCCAACCAATCGACCGCACATCCTGTGTATCTTTCGTGATGCGCTCATTCGACCGCTGGCGCTGCACCGCGGGTTGCAGAAGGATGCCCTGGTCATTGTGAACACTCGACGCACGCCAGAGGAAATCCGGGACGAACTGCGACTCCATAGCGGCACGCTCTACTGTCTCGATGCCACGCGGGTGGCCCGCGAGACCAACTCACGACTTAATGTGCCTATCCTGGTGCTCCTCGGAAAGCTCTTGAAGATCCCGGGGGCCACGCTGCGCAAGGTGATCGCGGACACCTGGCCGCGGGCGGCGGAGGCGAATCTTCAGGCTTTTGATCGCGTCCTGGGGTCGCACACGGAGAAACGCTTTGAGGCAGACGGCAAGTATCCTCTCGTCCCCCCTGCTGAACCGCGCGGCAAGATTGGCTACATGAACATGAATGAAGGGGGGGCCATCAACGCGACGACCCATTTAAACCTGTCGTCCGCCATCTCGAGTGCTAACATTAACCCCCTCCCTGAATTTCATGCCGAGATATGCACCCACTGCGGGCTTTGTATGCTCGTATGCTCCGATCCCGGATCAATCGTCTGGGACGACAAGAAAATGATTGCCATCGACGCCGTATATTGCAAAGGCTGCATGCGCTGCGTTGAAGCTTGCCCGGAGACGAAGAAAGGCAAGGCGCTTATTGCGCCAGCGGGCGTGGCTGCTGCCTGAGGCTTGAGACCTCACGAGAAGAAAATGACACGGCCTTTCGTCCTGAGAGAGGCCGCATGAACACCGGAGAGAGAACAAAATCACCGCATTCCCTAGGAACCCATCATGCCTTTGGACACTTTGATCGAAAAGACGGAGCTCAAGAAACCGGTTGCAGCGGCACCGCAGGTCACTTTTATTGGCAACGGCAATGATGCCGCGGCTCGGGCCATTATCGAGATCGGATACGACGGCGAAGGTTACTATCCGATTACCCCCTCCAGCGAGGTCGGGGAAATGGTCAGCCGGGCCATTGCGAATGGCGATGCTGACTTGTCGTTTGTGGTCGGTACGAGCGAGCTTGCAGCGATCTCAATCGTCACTGGAATGGCGATTGCTGGTGGACGGGCGGTGGATGTTACCTCATCGCAGGGGGTGATGCTGAAAGCCGAGGAGATGCCGGCCATCAGCGGCCTCGGCCTGCCCGTAGTCTTAAATCTCGCCACCCGGGACATCAATGCACCCCTCAACATCAAGAACGGGCACAGTGACCTGATGGCAACGCTGGGGTGGGGCTGGCTCACCTTTTGTGCGCCCACGGTCCAGGCGGTGTATGATCTGAACATCATTGCCATTAAGGTGGCCGAAGCGGTGAATCTGCCTGCAATAGTGGCCTATGAC
>JBAVHJ010000505.1:0-4808 GCA_049685715.1 Terriglobia bacterium
GAATCAGCTGGAGACCGCTCACATGGGGCATGCGCAGATCGGCCAACAGAACATGGCATGGACTTTCCCGCTCCAACCATTCCGCGGCTTGGCGACCATCGCTCGCCGTAAAGACCACGTAGCGCTGCTCCTCAAATACTTCGCGCAATAGATCACGTGTCGTACTGTCGTCATCCGCAATCAAGATCGTTTTGGGATTATTGACATCCATTGCTCTGCTCCTGACCACTCTCTAGCATTTCCCCAAGCCCTTCGATATTCGATGAACTTGGGGGTGTTTGCTGTTGCAAACCAGCCCTGCCCTCATTCGGGGGTGCCCCCGCCGTGCCGGGAACCGCAATCTGCTCAGCTTTGAGAATCAAGAAACGCTACAAGGCATGCATCAACTCTTGACTTCCATACGATTAGGAAAGCACCTACGATTCCAAAAACATAATGAACTTCCTTAAGTAATTTAAGTTATTTATTTACAATAATATATATAAATAATTAATATCATTTTGAAATGTTAATTGTAAAACTCTTGGTCAAAAAAGGACACAGCTGGACAAAATGGGACACGGTCGTTCATTTAGCACTCTTGAACTACCATAACCTATTGAAACTCAAAAAGATGACATAAACGTAATATTTTGAGACAAATACTTCTTGGGTAAGTTCATTTTTGAGAGGAGGAAAATTGAATATGTCTTGGGGGTGATCACGGAAAACCTCGTAATCTTTGCTCAAAAAAAAAGGAAGCTCAACCTAAGAGCTTCCTTAATCTTCGGATCACAAGGTTTCGTTCGGTCAATCCTGCATTCCTACTTGCCAAGCGCCTGGAACGCGATCAACAGGACGTAAAGGACGAGCGACTCGATAAATGCGAGTCCGAGAATCAAGAACAACTGAATGGTCTTGGCTGCACCGGGATTGCGAGCCACCCCTTCACAGGCTGAAGTTACCGCCTTCCCCTGTGCCAGTCCGCAAGCCGCCGCAGCGATGGCCAATGCGAACCCGCCCGTGATTACGCCCCCGTATTCCCCGAAGGTCGTTTTTACTTTCGCCGGTTCCTCGGCGAACATTACGGTAGTGCCCAGGAACAACAAAAATGCGATCAGAATAGCTTTTTTCATTCGTGGACTCTCCTTTGTCTATGCGGGTAATCCCCTTCCGCGGGAGCACCCTGATTAGGATCTTTTACCAGTGGGTGGTTGCGGAACACCCCTCTTGCAGTCCGCCTCACGCTGGTAAAACTTGGACAACGTAAGGCGACGAGACTCGTCGCCCCACTTTGACTCTCGCCTTCACATTGCAGATTCCGTCACGTTAATGCTCATGCTCCTCGCTCTCGACCGCGCCGGCGAGATACATGGTCGTGAGAAGAACGAACACGAGGGTTTGAACTATTGCGGTCACGATTTGCAGCGCCATAATGGGGAGAGGAACAAGCAGGGGCGCCAAGGCGAAGAAGACCAGCACGATCATATCCTCGCCGAAGATATTGCCGAACAGTCGGACACTGAGCGAGAGCGGCCGCGCGAGATGACTGACAATCTCGACGGGAAACATCAACGGCGCCAGCCACCAAACCGGACCGCAGAAGTGTTTCAAGTAACTCAAGACGCCATGTTCCCTCAAGCCCTGGTAGTTGTAGTAAAGGAAGACGATCAGCGCGCAGGCCACGGTGACGTTCAAGTTGGACGTCGGCGATTTCAAGCCGGGGATCAAACCGGCCATATTACTGGTGAAAATGAACAGTGCGAGCGTGACGATGAGCGGGAGAAATTTCACCCCTTTATGACCGATGTTTTCTTCGAGCAGCGTCTTCAGGTATTCATACAACATCTCGAAAACCTGCTGCACCTTTCCCGGAACCATGGTGTAACGGCGTCGCGCCACTGCAATCAACAGGATAATGAACACCACAATGAGCGCGCTCATCACCACGTGATCCGGGATAATCGGGTCGTGTCCCGTGTGGTGAATCCCCAGCAGGGCCAGCAGACGGGCCACAGCCGGTCCCAGCATCTTGTTTACCCACATCGTAATGAGGAGCGGTTTTTCTTCCATGATCAAAACTCAATAGGCGGGAAGCCGGATTCAGGCCGACTTCACTCGCTCAACGGAAAATGCCATCCGAATTCCCTGAACCATAATCGCAAGGATGGGCAACGACAAACCGATGGCGAACACCATTAAATTCACCGAATGATTTCGAACGGCAAGGTACGCGATCCCACCCACCACCCCATATCGTCCGACGAACTCGAACAAGGCCCGACGGACAATGCGCCCGGTCTCGAACGCGGGCGCGGCTGAGAGATCCGGGCGCAACAGTTTCGGAATGCTATGACTCAGCAGCCAGAAGTTTGCCGCCGAGACGGCAGCCCCGATCAACAGGCTCCACACGGCGGGTCCGCTGTGCCTCATGGCCAGAATACCCGCGGAGGCCACCAGCAAGACCACGAAGTTCTGTGATACTTGCATGAAGAATTCCGGATCAGGCAGAGAGACCTGATCATTCTTTCCCGGATTCATGGGGGTCCTTGTCAGTGGTTTCGTCTTTGCGGTCCGGATCGTTGGCCCGGTTATAGCGGCTTACTTCCTTAAAAAGATTCAGGAACGAGGCAATCACCCCGAAGATGACAAACAACATCATCATCTTGGTGCCGGTATGAAACCATCCGTCGAGGGTCTTTCCAATATAATAGCCGATGGCAATCGCGATGGGGAACATCAACCCGACCGACGAGAGTGAGAGAAGCTGATTGCGCGGTTTACGGTCGTCCCCTCCCATGGAATACGCCCTGTCTCGCGGGTTTTCACACCAAGTAAACGAAAAATCATACCCGAACTTCCTCCCTCCGACAAGCGGATTTCAGGATCGCCAAGAATCGGAAAACCCCTTGTTTATTCGAGGGCTTCAAAGCCCCCGGTGAAGCAATTCGCGCGCATGGGGGCCTCCTCGCGGAGGCGGCGGCCTTCACAGGACATGTCGTCGTCAGGCGCGCGAAGTTTCATTTGACACTTTTCCATCATTTACGCTAACTTTTTGAGTTTGATCGGTAGACTGGATTTCCATCGTGGCTGCGGAGCGAGGGAAACAGGGCTGCTTCCCGATGTTGTGACCGAATAGAAGCGGTGGAGCGATGGGTGTCGCTTGTTCTTATCTGAAAAATCTTATGGGAAAGCGAGGGCAGCAGCGATGGCAACATTTGTGAGGGTGGCGTCAACCAGTGAGATCGGCGAGGGTACTGGAAAAACTGTGGAGGCGGAGGGTCGGACTATTGCACTCTTCAACGTTCACGGGAAATACTACGCCATTGACAATACTTGTAAGCACCGTGGCGGTCCCCTGGGAGAAGGGATGCTGGACGACAACATTGTCACCTGTCCATGGCACGGCTGGCAATACGACGTCGCGACCGGGAAGTCCCTGTTTAATCCCAGCGTCATGGTGAATACGTACCCCGTGGAGGTCGAGGGCTCCGACATAAAGGTGGCGCTCGCGTGACGCTCTGGTAGAATCATTCCCCGTTCTAGATGGAGAGGGGCGACCCCGCCCCTTTCGAACCGCTCCTCTGAGCGGGCGCCTCAAGCGCAAATCAAACGATCTAAGTGACACACTTCCTGGGAGCCTTCATGGACGTACGAAAAGTATTCATTCTGGGATCAGGTCCGGCGGGACTCACCGCTGCGGTTTATGCGGCGCGGGGGAATCTCAATCCCCTGGTGGTGGAAGGTCATGAAGCCGGCGGGCAATTGATGCTCACCACGATGGTCGAGAACTTCCCCGGGTTTCGCGATGGAATCATGGGACCGCAATTGATGGATGACATGCGGGAGCAGGCCAAGCGGTTCGGCGCGGAAATCATCCAGGGGGCGGTCACCAAGGTCGACCTCTCCCACCGGCCGTTCACCCTCCACATGGATGAAAACCGCGTGGTTCAGACGGAAACGCTCATCATTGCCACGGGCGCCTCGGCGCGGCTTCTCGGATTGGAATCCGAGCGCAAGTTGATGGGGCACGGGGTCTCCACCTGCGCCACCTGTGACGGTTTCTTTTATCGCGGGAAAGAAGTCGTCGTGGTGGGCGGCGGCGATTCTGCCCTGGAAGAGGGAATGTTTCTCACGAAGTACGCCACCCGGGTCACGCTGGTGCACCGTCGGGACTCCTTGCGTGCCTCCAAGGTCATGCAGGATCGTGCGTTCAAAAATGAGAAGATCAACTTCATCTGGAATTCCACCGTCTCCGAAGTCCTCGATGTCCAGGGCGGTGAAGTCAAGGCGGTCCGGCTGAAGAATCTGAAGACGGGCGAAGAATCGGTTTTGAATTGCCATGGTTTATTTATCGCCATTGGTCACGATCCAAACACCGGGCTTTTTCAAGGACAATTGGAAATGGACCCGGCCGGCTATCTCATGACCCGCAACGGCGGAACCCGGAGCAGCGTGGAAGGCGTGTTTGCGGCCGGGGATGTGCAGGACCATGTGTACCGGCAGGCCATTACCGCTGCCGGATCTGGCTGTATGGCCGCCATCGATGCCGAGCATTTCTTGAGCTCGCACGGCGGCTCGTGAGGAATGCGATTCAGTCGATGGAGCTTGATCCGCTCATAAATCTGAAGTCGGAGGTCGGAAGTCAGAAAAAAGGTATCAGGTGCCGGGTGTCGGGTGCCAGATAAGTGAACCGGAATCCATGGTTAAAGGCCCAATGCCCGAAGTTCAAAGTTCAAAACCGCAGTCCTCAAATCATCAGGGCTGATGGTCTGACTTCTGGCCTCCGGTCTCAGGTTTATTTTTTCTGACACCTGGCACCTGACACC
>JBAVHJ010000506.1:0-26981 GCA_049685715.1 Terriglobia bacterium
GTCCAGGGTATTTCACAAACAAAGAGATAAAAGCAGGACTGGAACTCCGACAATCAGGCTGCTTTCTTTTCTTTTGCGGATTCTTCCTGGAGCACATCGAGCGCTTTATTCAGAATCAAATCCGGCTGATTTTTCGGCTTGGCAGGTAAACCCGCTTTCGCCTGGCCCTTGTCGGGTGCGGCTGGTTCTGATTCGTCAATCGGCTCATTCAGCGCCACGAGATTATCCTCGTCGACCTTCACAACAACGTTGGGCATAACCCCGGACTTACTGACATCCTTGTCATTCTGGATCAGATGGCCGGCCGCCGTGAAGTATTTCCCCACGGAAAGAATGATCGCTGATCCATCCTCCAGGGGCATCAGCTTCTGGACGGATCCGATGCCATAACTTCTCTCCCCAATCACATCGCCACGATTGTTTTCCAGTATGGCCGATGCAATGACCTCCGCATCGGACGCGCTCCCTCGGTTCATAAGGACAGCCAGCGGGAGTTGTGTCACGGCCCTGGTCTTCTCAGCCAGGTAGGCTTTCCTGGGAAACTTCTGACCCTCGACAGACACGATAGTCCCATGATCGAGGAACAGGTTTGCCACGGCAACCGCTTCATCAAGATCCGTGCTCGCCATATCCCGAACATCGAGGATGAGCTTCTTCGCCCCCTGGTGCTCCAGAGATTCGATGGCTTTCCTCACTTCCTGGGCCTTTCCGGAGGCCAGGTCGGAGACTTTGATATATCCGGCGTTCTGTTCAAGCATCTTGGATTCCACCGGGGGAACCGGAACCGCTTCCCGGATGATATCCAGTTTAATGGGTTCGGCCCGCTGGCCACGCAGGATGGAAAGTGTCACCGTGGCCCCGACAGGACCACGGAAGAACATTCTTGCCTGCTGCATGCTGACGTCGCGAGTGGATACTCCGTTGATCGCTTCAATAATGTCTCCGGTCACGAGCCCGGCCCGGTCAGCCGGCGAATTAAGGATTACGGTCACGACATTGATGTACCCAAAGCGTTTGGAGATCTGTACGCCAATGTCGCCCCGCTCCTTCATACCAGGGCCGTTCATCTGGGCCACTTCCTGGGCAGTCAGATAGCTGCTGTACGGATCCAACGACTCCAACACTCCGCGCAAGGCGCCCTCGGAGACCTGTTTCAGGTTGGGCTCCTCGACATAATCATTCCGGATGCGCAGGAGAACTTCGCTGAAAACCTGAAGTTGTTTGTAGGCTCCCTCAGCCGGGGTTTCCTTTCCGATCAAGCCGCCCACGACGGCGTAGAAAACCACGAGACACGAGAGCAAAACGATTAACGCTTTTATCTTTCTATTCATCCGTTTGTCCCAAACAGAACATAATTTGTTTCCAGATCGGGTGGATTATACACGGCCAACAGCGAGTTTGACAAACAATCATTTCGTGATCAGGTGACTGCCTACCTTGAAGTGTCGGTGAGCGTCCTTTGCACCTCTTCCCGCGCCAACCGTCCGGTGGCGATGAGCAATTCGCCGTTCAAAATTGCCGCACCTGCTGCCCCTCTTACAACATTATGACCGAGCGCCACGAAACGGTAATCCAGCACCTCGTCCGGGGCTATTCGCCCCACGGTGACACTCATCCCCCCTCCCGCCTCTCGGTCCAGACGGGGTTGCGGTCGGTCGGGCTCATCCCGGACGATCAAGGGGTGCACCGGGGCGGAATGCAGACCGAGCTGCTGAGGCAGGCCCGTAAAGGCCTCGAAGGCATGCCGCACTTCGCCTAAATCCGCCGGTCGAGTAAGTTTCACCCGAACAGCCACCGTGTGGCCGTCGGAAACGTTAACCCGATGGCATTGCGCGCTCACCGCCATGGGGGCGTCTGCCACTTTTCCCCCTTCGTATAGACCCAGAATTTTCTTGGTCTCGCGCTGGATCTTTTCTTCTTCGTTTTCGATGTAAGGGAGGACATTATCGGTGATATCCAACGAAGGGACCCCCGGATATCCCGCTCCGGACACAGCCTGAAGGGTGGTCGCCACGACGGATTCTATTCCAAAACTGACGTGAAGCGGTGCCAGTGCCAGGGTCAGGACGATCGTCGAACAATTCGGATTAGTCACCACATACCCACCATGGGAATGCGGCTGACGGAGTTGAACATCCAACAGAGACAAGTGATCCGGATTGACTTCCGGGATCAGCAAGGGAACCGCGGGATCCATCCGGAACGCGGAGGAGTTGCTTATTACTGGATACCCAGCCTTTGCAAAAGCAGCCTCTGACTTCATCGCCACATCCGCGGGGAGACTTGAAAAAACAATCTCGCAATCCAAGGGTGGATGCGGCGGCTTGACAACCATCGACCGGACGAAGGAGGGCATCCCTCCCGGCAATCTCCACGCGCACGCCTCTCCGTACGTCTTACCCTGGGATCGATCCGAAGCAGCCAGCGCAGTGACAGTGAACTGGGGATGATTCTCCAGCAACCGGATAAACCATTGACCGACCATCCCGGTGGCTCCAAGAATCCCAACGCGGTACTTGCTATCCCTTGCCATGTGCCATCCTCTCCATCCTTAATAATGAAAACCGTTCATGACAAAATCCTGATCAGCGCAGGGCCTCTTCCAGTTGGGTCGCAGCATCGGATTTCTGATCTCGGTATTTGACAATGATTGGAGCATAGAGGGACAGCCCCCTTTCCCTCCCCGGACGGTCCGGAACGGCGCGCGCCCCCGGGACGACAACGGCCCCTGGCGGGACTTCGAGGGAGGCGCCCCCCGCGCGGCGATAAACACGATTATGGATGAGATCATACAGTGGGGTAGAGCCTGTCAGAATCGTGCCCGCGGCGAGGATGGCGCGCTCCCGCACAATGGTTCCTTCGTAAACGCCACAACCGCCCCCCACCATGACATCGTCTTCGATGATGACGGGCATGGCGCCTATCGGTTCCAATACCCCTCCGATCTGAGCCGCCGCGGAGACGTGAACCCTTTTACCGACCTGGGCGCACGAACCGACCAGCGCATGACTGTCAATCATCGTTCCTTCGTCCACGTAGGACCCGACATTGACATACATTGGAGGCATGCACACGACTCCGGGCGCGACGTACGCCCCGTCTCGAATACTGGATCCCCCGGGAACGATGCGGACATTGTCTTTCAAAGTGGTGGCCCGCACAGGATAGGTATCCTTATCAAAGAAACGCAGGTTGGGACCCGAAGACATGTCCGCCAGCATTCCCATCCGGAACCCCAGCAGGATGCCCCCTTTGACCCAGGAATTAACCTTCCACTCCCCGCTTTCCTGTCGTTCTGCCGACCGGACCATCCCACAGTTGAGAGCCGCCTTGAACTCGTTGAACAGGGCCCGATCTTCGTCCGTAAAGCTACCCCGGTCACTTGCGATGAGGCGCTCGATGCGGTCACGCAACAGCATGGGACGTTTCCTTCACTAAGCCTAACTCGACAAGCACCTCGCGCAATTTTACGCGGGACTTCTCCTGGATGGGAACCAGCGGGAGTCTCAGCTTCTCTTCGATCAATCCCATCATGGCCAGCGCCGACTTGACTGGCGCGGGGCTGGTCTCAATGAAATTCACTTCCATCAGATCGAGCAACCGGAAGTGCAGTTTACGGGCCTCAGCCCATTCACCCGACAGAGCCAGATTCACCATCCTCGACATCCAGTCCGGAACTTCATTGGAGACCACTGAAATAATACCGTCAGCCCCCAGCGAGAGCAAGGGGAGGGTGACGGAATCGTCTCCGGAGAAAACACGGAATCCCGCGGGCCGGTGGTGCAGAATCTCCATGATTTGTGAAAGGTTTCCGGAGGCCTCCTTGACCGCCACAATATTCTTCACTTCACGCGCCAGCCGGAGCACCGTGCTCGCCGCAATATTGGAGGAGGTGCGACCCGGAACATTGTAAATCACGACCGGCAGGTCAGCCACTGATTCGGCTATGGCGCGGAAGTGGGCAATAAGGCCCTCCTGAGTGGGTTTGTTGTAATAAGGAGCCACCACAAGGATGGCATCCACCCCGAGCCGCTGCGCGGTCTGAGAGTATTCAACCGAGGAAGAGGTCGAATTGCTGCCTGTTCCCGCAATAATGTGCGCGCGTCCTTTTGCTGTTTCGACCGTCATGCCGATCACCCGCGCGTCTTCCTCTTCTGTCATTGTTGCGCTTTCGCCTGTGGTTCCACAGGGGATCAGGAGGCGTACCCCCTGTGTGATCTGTCGCTCGACCAGCCCCCGGAACGCCTTCTCATCCACGCCTCCCGCTGAGTCGAATGGGGTCACCAAAGCGGTTGCACAGCCTCGAAGCCAATCTACCTGCATGGTCATTTTCCATCCCTCCTTTCTTTTTGTCCTGCGCTAAGGATTTCACTCAGCACTTCTGAAAATTCGAAGACACCACGGCGGCCGATCACCCATTGAGCGGCTGCCAAGGCACCCGCCGCAAATCCTTCCCGGGACCGGGCGGTATGAACCAGCAAGATCTGATCGGGGGCGGAATCAAACCCCACACGATGAGTGCCCGGTATGTGACCGGCCCGGGTACTCACCACCGGCACCTCGCGCGGCGAATGAGCGAGCACAATATCCCGGAGGCGCAGCGCGGTTCCCGACGGGGCATCCCGCTTGCGCTTGTGATGAGCTTCTTCGATGAAGGCATCATAATCGTCTACTTTTCCAAACAACTCTGCCGCCTGCGCCACGACCCGATAAAACAGATTCACCCCGATGGAGAAATTTGCGCCAAAAACCATTCCGCCGCCCTGGGACTGGACCACGCGCCGTACCTCCGCTTCCTCTTCCTTCCATCCGGTTGTGCCCTCGATGAGAGGGACACCCGCCTGTACGCACGCAGTCGCATGTTTCAGCACCGCGGGGCCCACTGAAAAATCGATCGCCACATGGTGCCCCTGGAGCCGATCGGACAGCTCCTCCGGCTTCGCGCCGGAATCCCTCGACGTGCAGATCAGACCGATTTCATGCCGCGCACTGCGGGCGCGGACTTCGACAAGGCACCCCATGGCCCCATGACCCAACAAAGCGATTTTCAAGGCTGCGTCTTCACCCTCGTCTGACTGTTTTCCTGAACCCCAACCCGCGCAAGAAGAACCTGAGCCAGCTTCACATATAACTCCACGGCCCTGAGAAGTTCCTTTTTTGAAACGCGCTCATGGTCGGAATGGGCATCGAGTATCGACCCCGGACCCATCAGGAGCGGCACGCCCCAATTCTTGAGATGAGGGATATCCGTCGTGAAGCGGACCACGCACTGCTCGAATCCCTCCACTGCCATCAGCCGCACCGGGGGCGCTATCGAGAGGACCTCAAGCCGGGCCGTTCCTCCCACGGCCTCTTCGAGCATCTTCATCACGGGTTCTGTGTCAGCGATCAGCCGGATTTGCACATCGGCGTATGCTTCCGAAGGGATCACATTAGACCGTGTCCCCCCCGCGATGACCCCGATGTTGCACGTCGTTTCACCCAGAAAATCGTCCGTGGGCCATTTGACTTGACGAAGTCGCGCCAGGACATCGAGTAACTTTTCAACAGCCGACTCACCATGCTCCGGATAGGCGGAGTGCGAGGCTCGACCTTCCGCTCGAAGCCTGATCCGTAACGAACCTTTCGATGCAATGGCCAATTTGTTGTCAGTGGGCTCCCCGTTGATCATGTAATGGCAGGAAGATGCCATCGGATGATGATTGGCAGCGCGCGCGCCAAGGCTTCCCGACTCTTCGTCCACAAGAAAAAGGAAGCCCAGGCGGGTCTCACCTTCTGCGCGCAACCGCTCCGCGGCCGCGATCTGCGCCGCAAGGATCCCCCTGGCATCGCAGGCTCCTCGGCCATAAAGAAACTCCTCATCTTCCCGTGGCGCCAGTGGTGGCGGGACCGTGTCCAGATGCGTTGAGAAGAACACCCATGCCTCATTCCCGGTGGTCGCGATGAGGTTTGTGCGACCCTCCGCGACATTCTGCAGCTCCACTTTGTAATCCAAACTTTCGAGGAGTCGGGCCGTGAATCGCCCGATCTCGGCCTCCTCCCCTAAAGCCGAGGAGATCTTGAGAAGCTGACGGGTTAATCCGACGGGGTCGGCATGCGCTGGTTTTTCTGTAGCCAAGTGGTCTCCCATGTTTGTAAACGTTAACATCGCCCCGGCATTAGCTAAGACGAAGTCGGGACTAATCTGTCGTGGGATTCTGCTTTCGAATTGATCTCCATTCCCTCGACATTGGCCTCAAAGAAGGCTTTGTGAAGACGCGACACGGCTTCGCTGACTCGGGCTTCATCAATGACAAACGAAAGGTTAATCCTTGAAGCCCCCTGGGAAATGAGCGAGACATTGATGTCGCTGATGGTGGAGAAAATTTTGCCCGCGATTCCTGAGGTACTGCTCAGGCCTTCCCCCACCACGCAAATAATGGCCTGATGATCCTCCACCTCGACCGTCCCCAGTTGCTTCATGTCCTTGAGAATGGACGGCAAGGCGCGGGGATTATCCAAGGACAGGGAAACGCTCACCTCCGAAGTGGTGACGACGTCAACAACCGTCCGATGCCGCTCAAATATCTCAAACAAACCACGCAAAAAACCATACGCCCCCAACATTTGGCCCGACGAAATTTGCAGTGTGGTGATTCCCTTCTTGTGAGCGATGGCTTTTATGCCGCGTGGCGACCTCTCGCGCTCATGGCCGATGACCGTCCCCGCCTCGTGAGGGGCCCGCGAGTTGCAGATACGCAGAGGAATACCTCGGTCCACGGCGGGATAGACGGTCTTGGGATGGAGGACCTTGGCCCCAAAGTACGCCAACTCTGCCGCCTCGGCGTAGGAGAGGCGGCTGATGGTTTGGGCAAGCTTCACCACGCGGGGATCGGCGGTCAGTACGCCAGAAACATCGGTCCATATCTGGATCTCTCCGGCCGATAGCGCCGCACCCACCAGGGCAGCGGTGTAATCTGATCCACCCCGCCCAAGGGTCGTAGTCACTCCTTCCCGCGTCGCACCAATAAACCCTCCCAAAACAGGGACCCTCGAACCTTCAAGCAATGGTTTAATTTCTGCGTTGGTGCCCAACTCCGTCTCAGGCCAGAAGGGAGCGGCGCGCCCGTGTTCCTCGTCAGTGATGATACATCGGCGGGCATCCACAAGTTGGGCGTCGAGTTTCCTCCCTCGAAGTATATGAGTCAGCAACAATGCGGAGAGGCGCTCACCGTAAGACACAATCTCGTCTTGCAGCATGCTTCGCGCCTGCGGCCGTTGACTGAGGTACAGCAGCAAACTGGAAATCCTGCTTCGGCTCTCCCCCAGCGTCCGCTCAACCTCGGCTCCCCCCTCCCCGAACAGAGCATTCACGACCGCAAAATGGCGCTTAAATTCAGGTTCCAGCGAATTGACGGCTTCCTCAACATCTCCCTCAAGAGCCTTCTGGGCACTCCCTAAGAGAGAATCAGTCACACCGCTCATCGCAGAAACAACAACCACAGGGGAGGACTCTCTTTGGGACAAGACGATGGACGCTACCCGCTCAAACGCGCCCGAGTCCTCCACCGAGGTGCCGCCAAATTTAAGAATGGTGGGACGTTGAATTCCCATGATTGAAATCCTGCCCAACTCCAAGCCCGGGGCCCACGTCTGCCCGCAATCCGTAATCAGAAATCCGCAATAAAAAAAGCCGCTCGTGAGTGCTCACGACCGGCCTTGTAAAATTCGGGGGCGCTTGCCACTGCACCCCTATGCCTGTGTCGTAGCTCTCCACCGGAATCCTCCCCGGTGACAGTCCTGCGGATTTAGCCACAGCGACCAGCTCATCTGCCGTGAAGGCGGCCCGACGGCTTCGGCGGCCTTCCCCTTTTGCGTCCTCGGTCCTAAATCCTTCACTTCTTCCGGACCGGCTACTCTTGGAGACCGCGCCTCTACTTCAATGTAAAAGATCAATGCTTCAAGAATTGCAAAACCTAACAACAACCCCAAGTCTTGTCAAGCAGAGAATTCCCTGATCCCGCAGCAAAACATCAACAATGATCCGGTTCGCCTGAACGCTCAATGTAATTCATTCTTAATGATTCTGAAAAACTCCTCCCTGGCCTGCCGCTCGATCCAGGGCTTGTGCCCGCAACTCTTGAGCAGGACGAATCGAAAGTTCTTCAGGGTAGCTGACAACGGCTTTTCAACTCCTTCAGCCGGATGAGGATCATAGTCACCATGGATTGCAACCACCGGACATCGGACTTGTCTTGCAAAGTCCAACAGCACCCCGCGCCTTCTCATTTCTGCGGCCTCCTTCCACACCACCAGAAAGAGATCACTACGATAATCGATCGAATTCAACTCATCTGATTCACCTCTGATCGGATCATACGCGTCGGTCCTCGAAGCGAGCTTTCCCAGACGAGCGAGCAAGGAGTTCTTGTCTTCGATATTGGGATTATTTAATGCGCTGACGACACATTCATACTCCTTTCTTTTTTCCTTGCTGAGGCGGCGTAACCGAGTCTCCTCAACTCGCGCCACGTACTTCTCGTCAAGTGGTCCACTTCCCACGAGGATCAGTTTCTTGATCAACCCCGGATGGCGTGCGGTAACCATTAAACTCAGCCAGGCCCCCCATGAAAAGCCGACCAAACTGACGGGGAGATCTGCTCGTCGCTCTAATATCGTCCGCAACTCCTGGATCTGGCCTTCAACAGATCCCGCCGTTTGAATCGGCTCCAACACACCCAGGTGGGAAGCGAACCGACGACCAACGGGTTCCATCTCTCCACCCGCCCCCGGGCCCCCGTGAATGACAGCGACCTTAAAGGGCCTCTTTCCATGTGTTCTCGGGTTCTTCAAAGTGCTCACACAGGACCTCGCAAATACTGCCGCCCGTAGAGGTGCAGCGATGAGCTAGTTCCTGGTCGCCCTCCTCGGCACCTCTCCCGGCGAGCGCAAGCACCTCAACCCGCCTTGTGCTTGTTCGCCCCAGACCAGCTGCCAAGGTAACCCCCCAAAGGGATTCCTAACACTGCAGCCAACCAAAACCAAATTGGGTGGGGCAATCCAACATATTGAAAATCGCGGCTGACAAGATGATGACTGCAACCACCAGCCCGTGGACCAGGTCGAGCCGTACAGCCAAGCGTGCCGCCAACCAGCCTCCACTAAAAGCGCCAAGCCACCACCCCAGCAGCACCATCAAAAGGGCCCCCAAGGGTAGAGTCGCGATAACTTCCTTCATAGCCTTTGTATTATTCGGATCGACCCCCGCCGGGAGAGGATAGATTCGACTATTGATGGCTTCAACCACGGCAGCGATTACACCCAGCAAGACAACCACAATCGTGCGCATCAATGCCCGCATCTTCTTTCCCGTTTCTCTTGCCATCCATCCTGCCGTATTCTGCCAGTCCTCTTACCAGAACATTCCTCCGCGCGCTGTCACGAAGGTCGGCGTCTATTTTGATCGTTCAACAATATTCCATATTCCTCCCCTCTGATGGGCAGTGACTTTCACCCAAGAGAAGTCCATCGAGTGTTCTGGTGTTCTTTGGACCTTCAGCTCATCGATTGGAAACGACCCCTTTTCCATGCACAACCTGGAATAAGAACTCGTAGTCCAAGTCGGCTTCAAGCGGAGTCCGTTCGTAATGCACTGGGCCCGCACGGATTTCGCCCTTGGACTCACCGCCTGCAACTGGCTTCACTCGAAATGCCGGGATGAACTTCCATCCATTGACCACGACACGCACGGCCTCGCGGAATGCCCTGTGGCAGGCGTCGGCTGGCAACGGTCGCCCCGGAATGTCCTCTTGCCCGGTCACAGTGCCATCAGTGCCCACGTGGATGCGAACGGGTACGACACCTTCTTTGCATCTCGACTTGAGGGCGGCAGCGGGATACTCCGGGGTTTTATTGTCGGCAAACGGGTAGATGGCTGTAATGGATTCGTCGGATCGGTCGGGCGCTTCAGGGGAAGTCTCCGGCTCATTCAGGACACGATAGCTTGCCCTCCCTTCGAGTTGGCTGTCTGTGATAACTGGCGCCTTGGCGTGGCGGCATGCAGCACAGACTGCGAAAACCAGAATCATAATGACCAGGGCAGCCTTCCCTCGTTTTACCTTCACGTTCCCCTCCCCTAGCCGAACTCGGTCTAAAGCTTCTTATCTCGAAGTGGGTTCCCCCGCGCCGGTGGATATAAGGTGCAGCCGCATTCGGATTCTTGGATGAGCTTCTCCAGGCGCTTGAGCCGGGTCTCTTCCCGTTTGGCGCTGACCACCCACCACCCAATAGCCTTTCTATATGAGGCGCGTTGAGCCTGGAAAAAATTCCACGCGGCCTCGTTTTTCCTGAGAAAGCTCGCGTACGGTTCTTCAAGCTGGTCACGCCGTTGCTCGTATGAATAGATGCCCGACTTGTTTTCTTTACGAGCGCGAAATGCCCTCAACCCATTCGGCTGCATTCGCTGCTGTTTGGCTAATGCCCTGGCGCGTTTGATGTTGACATGGCTCCAAATGCTACCCGGCCTGCGCGGGGTAAAACGGATCGCATAGCTGAAGGCATCCACGCTTTTTCGGATTCCGTCAATCCAGCCATAGCACAACGCTTCATCCACCGACTCGGGCCAAGTGATGCTCGGCTTCCCTGAACTTGTTTTGTAAAAGCCTACCCAAAGCTCCCCGGCGATGGAATGATTCTTTGCAAACCATTTCTGCAAATTGGAGGGTGTTCGAAAGAAGGTCAGTTTCATCGCAAGGTTTCCCAGTTCAACGGCCGGTGATCTAGACCAGAGGCAAATGATATGTCTTCGCCTTCCGAAGCCCGGGTCCGGATTCGTTGGATTGGCTGTAACGCGTCACTGGATTTTAGCAAAACGCGCTCGCCAAAATCAGCGCTTGCGCGATGGGCGAGTTGATCCTGATGTTCGCTTGGGTTTCGACTGTCCGGTTACATCCTTTCGGGCCGTGTTCTGCCAAGCGAGGGTGATCGCCTCGCCGAGTGTCTCTTCATCAACCAAATCCAATCGCACACTCGTGCATCCCTGGCGCCCCCAAGCGCCGCTCTCGGGCATGAATGCGGCGGGATTTTCCCGCACGAAGTTCTGCTGCTGGTCGGGTGTAAGCTTAACCATTCCCGAGAGGTGATCGGGATGCAGGGTTGCGAAGATCCTGCCGTTGACCCGGAAGTCAGGGTGTTCCATGTGCGCGCTCTCGATCGTGTCCCGCATCCCCAGCGCGATGCGGCGAAAGTCCTTGGCACTCGGCATGTCTTGTCCTCCGTGACCAGATTCGGACGCTCGGTGACATTTTTTCAAACTTAAACCAGCGTGTAATTCGTCAGCGCATTCAGAAGCCAAACGACTGGCGCGTCGCCCGTCCGCGAGCTTCTTGGCGGATCCTGTGTGTACGAGGGTTAGGCCGCTTACATCGATGCAGCCAGGCTTTCATGAATTGGCCCCATCCGGACCGTCATGAACCACTCGTCGGCACAGCAGGCCCAGAGGCCAAGCGCTCCATCTGTCCCCGATCGCCGCCAGCGCAGCCGTGAGCGGACACCCACTGACCGGATTGGGGCGCCCGGGGCGAGTAGCGTTACCTGCAGGTGCCTTCTTGATGGAGCTCATAAGTCAGATTATATTCCCTTTCGACAAAGTTGCACCTCAGGTTATTCCCCAACGCCCAAGGAGGCTAACAATGATCGTAGAAGTCCGCAGCTATAGAATCAAGCCAGGACACCGCGCGGAGTTCATCAGGTTATTCGAAACGCGAGCCGTGCCAGCACTACGCTCCCATGGGATGAAGATAATGGGGCCCTTGCTCGATCTTGAGAATCCTAACAAATTCGTATGGTTGCGCAGTTTCCCTTCACTTGAGGAGCGCGACCGGATGAAGAACGCCTTCTACGAAGGCGCATTGTGGAAGAACGAACTGGAATCGATCGCCATGCCGATGCTTGACAGTTATGATGTCATTCTTTGCGAGACGTCGCCCGGTTATGTGTTTGATGGACCTCGAGAGGAGTCCTAACGAATCCCGCGGTCTCAGACTCCGAGCAGCTTAAAGCGAAGCGCGTCACCCCGTTCATTCGGCCCGAGCCACGTTACGTCCGGCAAATCCGGCATTGAGTTTTCCATGGGGGAGGGTGAAGCAACTTTTACAAAACAATCTAACGGGAAAAGATAACGCCAGGCGGGAGAGGGAGTCAAGTCCATGACGGGCGAAGAATTTGGATGCAAACGGCGGGGGGCGGAGGTCGAATTGCATTTTGATCGGCCCTTGGGAGTTCTTCCAGCCGTGAGCCCCTCCACATCGTGCATCCGGGAGGGATTGAGCTTTTCGATGCGTTTTCTTACAGCCATCTTTCGCCCCTGCCGGGGCTCCAAGCTTTCCTGCATCCTTCCCCCACGGCTGGCGCCGTGGGCTAAAGATCCACTGCCCCGCGAGCGGGGCTGAAATCCCCTGCTCATGGCTTTGTACTGACACGCACCCGCGATTTGAGGGAATCGATCTATCTTGTCGACGCGGTTTCATTTTGCCATCTTTCGCCCCCGCCGGGGCTCCAACCTTTCCGCACATCCCTCCCCCACGGCTGGCGCCGTGGGCTAAAGATCCAGCGCCCCGCTGGCGGGGCTGAAATCCCACACCACGCCGCATTCCCTTGACTTGTACTTGACGCTTCCAATCTTTCACCTTGCCGGCAGCGGATTAACTTCGCTGCAACCTCTTTTCGACACGCCTTAATTCTTCATTCGTTCGTTCGGCTACCCGGATGCGATTCAGTTGCCATTTGACACTTGCGTTATCGAATTTCTATACTGCCGTGATTCATTGCGCTGAGAGATTCAGTCTGAGGGGGATCATGCATAGTCGGATCATGGCGTTGGATGTCGGGGACGTTCGCATCGGGGTGGCCGTCAGCGACGGGTTGGGAATCACGGCACAGGCCGTTGCAACCCTCAAGAGGAAAGGTCTGGAATCAGACCTCGATGCGCTCAAAACCCTTTTTGAAGAATATGGTTCACAGACAGTGGTCGTCGGTTATCCGCTCAACATGGACGGCACCATCGGACCGCAAGCCGAAAAGGTCAAGGCCTTTGCCGAGGTGCTTTCCTCCCGCATGGGCCTGACCTTAATCCTATGGGATGAGCGACTAACCACGGCGGAAGCGCGCAAGGTCTTGATCGGGGGAGGCATGCGCCGGGAAAAGCGAAAGAATGTGATCGATCAGATGGCGGCAATGCTCCTCCTGCAAAGCTATCTCGATGCGCATGGCCATGAAAACTCCTGGTCTGCATCGGGTAACACCATCTAATGCTCGCTGATCAGATGAGCCCACTTAAACAAGACCCATTGGGGAAAACTTTGGGGAATTTCAAGGGCATGGAGGACGTTTTCCAGACTGGTTAAAGGTTCGGATTCGAGGCGGTAAACTTTTAGCCCCCTCTGAAGCGTCAGGAAAAGAAGGATGCATTTTGTTTCCAGGTTCTGGTACCGCGCGACCGTGACGATGTCATTGATCGTGCTGCTGTGCCTTGCCGTCATCATCACGGGTGTGTTTCTTCTAAGTTCTCCATTCAAAGGCTTCAGCGAGAAAGAAAAGCTCGTGGAGATTCCCCGAGGGACCCGCTTGAGGGGAATAGCGGAGCTGCTTCAAAGGGAAGGTGTGATTCGCCACCCCCGTTTCTTCATGGCGGCGATGGTCCTCGAACGACGCAAACGAGTGATTCGTGCTGGTGAATACAATTTTGATCGCCCCTTAAGCGAATTTGACGTCATCCAGAAACTGCTGCGCGGCGAAGTGCATTATCACGAAGTGACCGTCCCGGAAGGATCCAACATCTTTGATATCGCCGGCATACTGGAAAAAGCTGGACTGGCCGGGAGGGATGAATTTCTGGCCGCCACGACTCACGTGGAGTTGATCGCGGAGATCGCTCCCAACGCCGTCTCGCTTGAGGGCTACCTCTTCCCTGACACTTACAAGTTTGAACGCCCCACCCCCGTTCTCGAAATTGTGAGCCGCATGTTGGAGCGTTTTCGCAAGTCATTGACGCCGGGATATCTCGATGCGGCCCGAGATCACAATCTGACGCTCCATCAAGCGGTCATCCTGGCTTCCTTGATTGAAAAAGAGACTGGCAAGGAGAGCGAGCGGCCGCTTATTAGCGCGGTTTTCCTTAACCGGTTGCGAATCCACCAACGCCTGGAGTGTGACCCCACGGTCATCTATGCCGCCCTGTTAAAGGATAGTTATCGGGGGAAAATCTATCGGTCCGACATGCAGATCGACTCGCCCTTTAATACCTATCTTCAAAGTGGCCTGCCGCTGGGCCCCATTGCGAATCCCGGTAAAGCTTCGCTGGAGGCGGCCGTCCACCCGGCGCCGACGGATTATCTCTACTTCGTCAGCGACAACAACGGGGGGCACATCTTTGCTAATACCCTGGCCCAACATCAAAACGCCGTCCGGGAGTATCGACGAGCCGTGGCGCAGGATGTCTCTATTGCACCTCACGATTCCAGTCCTCCCGAGGTGAAGACCAAACCCCGACGCCCCGGCTCTCGCAATTGAATCGATAGCCCTAGATCTCCGGACCGAGGGGACAAAGCGAGGATTCAATGCAGGATGCCTTCGAGGGCTTGCTTAAATTCAACACCCTGGACGCAGCCGAGCAAACCTTGCTCGATATTCACGGGCGCTTCTGTAGATACAGAAATCAAGGTGACCGCGAGGGATTGGAACGCTGTCGGGAGATCATCCTCAAGGGGAAGAAACGCGCCCTCATGATCTCAAGAAACAAAAGAGTTCATGCTGACAAGCGTCAAGAGAAGGCCGAGATAGCCCAGTGGTTCACGGTTTGGCTGCAGACTCCCGACATTTTCGTGGACTGGCTGGCGTTGAGAAAGCAGAGTCCTGAGTTCCAAGACCGGTTTGCAGGTGCGGGCGCCGAGCATTCACCTTGACAAGCGGAGAAACGTCCGCCTACACTACGCCACTTTTGAAGTGACCGATGGCCTTCCCAGGAGTAATACTGCTTGACCACAAGCCGACTTAAGATCCCAATCCTCCTCCCCTTGTTGTTGGTTTTCGCATGGGAAGGATGTGTCGTCAAAACCCACAAGGTCAAAGACTTTGAGCGCCCAAAGAGTGCTCAAACGGCGACCCTGGGGGAACTCATCCAGCGCTTTAATACTGAGGCCCAAGCCATCCGCTCCTTCCAGGCGAAGGTTCGTTTTGATCTTCGAAGCGGTTCGCTGGCCAGCGGTGAATTGAAAAATTATCACGAAATCAAAGGGTTTCTCCTGTATCGAGCACCAGACCATTTACGAATGATCGGGCAAATTCCGAGCTTCGGGCTGAACGCCCTCGACATGGTCTCCGATGGCCGGGAGTTTCGAGTGTCCTTTGCGCCTTACAAAAAGTTCATTATCGGGAGTGCACTCGACCAACCGCATTCCAAGAAGCCCTTGGAGAATCTCCGGCCGGAACATATCCTTGAAGCACTGCGCCCGATAACAGTCGCGCAACCCCATGACCCTCATCTCATCTTCCAGGAAGAGGTGTCTGAAGGCAGGGACAATTACTATGTGATTTACGAGGTTGTCCATTCGGATTCCGGCACCACGACGCTCGGCCGGAAGATCTGGATCGATCGATTCGACCTTCGGGTCGCCCGCCAGCAGTTGTATTCTGAGGGGGGTGTGCTAGAATCAGATGCCCATTACACGCAGTATTCACAATGGGGTGATGTTTGGTATCCCAGCGGCATTGACCTCTTTCGCCCCCGCGAAGACTATGGCTTGGCGATCCGCGTTGAAGAGATGAAATTCAATCTCCCCATGGATGACAGCAAGTTTGAGCTTATGCGTCCCGAAGGTTATGAATTGATCGAAGTAGGCAAGAAGGCAACCAACCCCTGAAGGAGAACGGACGGCCTTGATCAACTCCATGATTGTCGCCAACATCCTCCACCGGCCGATGCGCACATTTGTTTCGGTGGTGGCCGTGGCGATCCAAGTGACGCTGGTGCTGCTGGTGGTGGGGATTACCAGCTGGATGCGTGTGGATAGCGCCAAGCGGCAGGAAGGGATTGGGGCGGACATCATGTTCCGGCCCCCCAATGCGCAGCTCCTTTGGCTGACTGGTGCTCCAATGTCCGTCAAATTCAAGGACGTGCTCGAACGGGTGGAAGGGGTCAAAGTGGCGGCGCCGGTTTTGATCCAGACCACCACCAGCGGCGGGCTGAGCCAGATTTTCGGGATCGATCTCAAGAGTTACAGCGCCCTGTCGGGCGGGTTCAATTACCTTCGGGGGGGGCCCTTCGAAGAAGGCTTCGACATTCTGGTCGACGATCTGTACGCCCGGAACAACAAGCTCCGGGTCGGTGACCAAATTGACCTGCTCAGTCACAAGTTTCGAGTGTGCGGGATCGTGGAGCACGGCAAAGGGGCGCGCGTGTTTATTCCGCTCTCAACGCTGCAGGATTTAATGGGGGCGCTGGACAAGACCTCGGTGTTCTATATCAAGGCCAAGGATCCGAACCAGACCGATGCCGTCAATCAGCGGATCAAAGCGATCCCGGAACTGCGGGATTACTCGGTGATTTCCATCAAGGAGTATCTCTCTCAGATCACCAACGCGGCCATTCCCGCGCTCAATACCTTTATTGATGTCATGATCTTCATTGCCTGTTTGATCGGCTTTCTGGTTATCTATCTTTCGATGTACACCACGATTACGGAGCGCACGCGAGAGATCGGGATCTTGAAGTCCCTGGGGGCTTCCAAGCTGTTCATCGTCAATGCGATTCTGAGGGAAGCGCTTCTGCTCAGCGTCTTGGGGATCCTCCTGGGTTTAGGTTTCACGGTCCTCGCCAAGCGCGTTATCATCGCTACGCTGCCCACTCTTTCGGTGTTGATCACGACACCCTGGATCATCAAGGCCAGTCTGTTGGCAATTCTGGCCGGCGTGCTGGGTGGTTTTTATCCTTCCCTGCGTGCCGCTTCCCAGGATCCTATTGCCGCACTCTCCTACGAGTAGACTTAAATGCCGGCTACCCGGGATAGAGACCCTTAACCTCCCCGCTGGCCGGTTCCTCCTCCGCAACCCTTTTTGGCGCGAATCCCAATGGTTTCGGATTTCCGGCTTACCAAGCAGCATGAGCGGGAGAATTGTAATCACAAAAACCCAAAACTTTGTTATCATGCTCTTGGGAGCATTAACCCTTTGAGGGCACTATAACTTGAAGATTATTCTTGAGACAAAGGCCGTCACGAAAGTGTACCGGGCCGGGAAGGTAGACGTTTGGGCGCTGAGGGGCATCGATCTTCGCGCACATCAGGGCGAGTTTGTCGCCATTATGGGGCCTTCAGGCTGTGGCAAGTCCACGCTGCTCCATATCCTCGGGGCTCTGACAAACCCCACGAGCGGCGAAGTGTGGATTGACGGGGTCAGCCTGGGCTCCCTCAATGATGCTGCACGCACCAAAGTGCGGCGAGACAAGATTGGTTTTGTTTTCCAGCGGTTCAACTTGCTCCCCACGCTGACCGCGCAGGGAAATCTGGAAATTGCCCGGCACATTCATGGCAACGGATCGCAAGCAACGCAGCTCCAGTCCAGCCAGGAAGTTCTTCGGGTGTTGGGACTCGAGCACAAGTTGAAGAGCAAGCCCCTGGAGATGTCCGGAGGCGAACAACAGCGCGTCGCGCTGGCGCGGGCCGTTGTCAACCGGCCATCCATTCTGCTGGCCGATGAGCCCACCGGGAATCTCGACTCCGAGAATTCGCAGCTCGTTCTCAAGATGCTGCAGGAGCTCAACACCAAGTTCATGCAAACCATCATCCTGATTACGCATAATCCTGAGGTGGCGGCTGTCGCTCACCGGCTGGTCGAAATGCGTGATGGCCGGATTCTCGATCGTGTCCAGGATGTTTCTTACACCTCGGTTGAAGAATCGTTCCTGTAGTGTTGACGGCACTAGATCTTATAATGCAGTCTTTCTTCCTTGAAGTTTGATACGAGGAGCGCAGCTCCACAGAAAGTCTTCATCAAACTACCGGCCATGTTCCACAATCTTTTCCTGGTTTTCAAAAATGCCTTCTTCTGGAGGTATGCCCGGGGCACGTGGCAGTACGACTTGATGGTTGCTGCCATCCTGCTCTTCATCTTTCTCACTCCTCGAAAACTATTCCATGACGACCCCCTGCCCCTCAATGTGAGTGACACCGTCATCCAGGAATCCCACCAGGGGCCCCAATTGGTGTACCGTTTGAGAGCCCAGGTCTTTTCTCATTACACGGACGTCCAGTCCGACAATAAAGCCTTGACCCGTGTGATTCAGGAAGAACTCCAAAAGAATTTGCATCATTCTGTGAGGATCCAACGCATTGAACCGGTCTTTGACGAGGATCAGAAACTTGAAGGGTTTCGTGTGTGGGTGCTGGAATGACTCCTTCTTTTGACCGGCCCCTTCCGATGAGCGACGCGCCCCGACATTTTCCTCATTGCTTTTTCTGACGGGATCACTAAAATGTGCGGTGGCGATCGATGAGATTGAGACGGGCACTACCTACCACTGCGCTAGCAGTCATCCTCATAGGCGGATCTCCCTTCTCCGGGATGGCTCAAAAAGAAGACCCCCAGGTCGAGCACGTCCTCTCGGAGTTGGACAGGACTGCGTCTGATTTTCGCACCCTCCAGGCAAAAATCAGAAACACGACCTATACCAAGGTGGTTGACGACACCTCCATTGAAACGGGTCGCCTCTGGTTTCAACACGAACATCGTGGGAATAAAATCAAGCTCGAATTCAAGGATCCGTCGCGGCGCGAAATCCTGATTGCGGACGGAAAGGTTTCGATCTACTATCCCAAGATCAAGAAGCTTGATGAATTTGATCTGGGCAGCGAAGCACTCCAGAACAAGGCTGAACTGGGATTGCTCGCCGGTGTGGGGTCTTCGGGTGACTCCCTCCGCAAGACTTATTCCATCCGATATTTGGGAGAGGAAAAAATCGAGGGAAAGAAGACCGTTAAGCTGGTCCTGACTCCTCGAGACGCCAAGGCCCGATCCTTTTTTTCCATCCAGCAAGTATGGCTCGACACGGATTCATGGCTGCCCGTGCGCCAGAAGATGATCGAACCGTCAGGGGATTCGCTGACGATCGATTTTGACGATGTCGAGAAGAACAAGCGCATCTCGGACAAGATCTTTAAGATCAAGAAATAACACTATCCCTCCGATCGGACTCAGCGATCCCTTTTCCCTCCATTATTCAGACGATGAGTATTCCAGCGGATTCGCTCCTCTCAATCCCCCGCCCTGTCTATTAGAAAAGAAATCGTGTAATATCCGAGCGAATTTGCATCCGGTTCCTTCTGATTCCTTGGAACACCCGGATCCTGGTGGATCCTTCTGAGGCCGGGAATAACACGATGGCGCTGGGGATGGCGGGATCACTGAAATTAACACCGCACTCTGCGTTGGTGGCCGAGTATATACCCCGCGTGGCGGGCTACGGTCCTGCGGGCACACAACCCGCGGTCTCGTTCGGAATCCAGAGGGCGACATCGAGGCATGTGTTCTCCCTGGTCGTCTCAAAGACTCAGGCGACAACCTCCGGGCAGGAGCTCCTGGGTGGAAATATTTTTACGGTTGGATTTAACATCTATCGCAGGATACTCTAAAGGGTCAGCAAACGTCGGTATGGACGCCATGCCTGAGGAATATGAGGAGATCAGGAGCCGGCACAATCCCCTGATCAAGGAAATCCGTGCTGCTTTGAGGCGTGGGGCTTTGAGCGACCGGGGCCTGCTCCCCATTGAAGGTCCCATGCTGCTTCAAGAGGCGTTTAAAAGCAGAGCGCCGATCGATTCACTTGTGGTCGACGATTCCTTCATCCTGGATTCCAGCCTGAGACGCTGGCTGACGGAACGTCGGAGCCGCGTTTTTCGCATCAATTCAGACTTAATGGCTGCCACCGCCGATACGGAGACGCCGGCGGGGGTCCTGGGGTTGGTGCGGCTCCCCCGCTGGAACCTGAAATCACTCTTGTCGGAGAAACGGGGGCTGTTTCTGGTCCTGGTTAGAATTCAAGACCCCGGAAACATGGGGACTATCATTCGCAGTGCCGAGGCTTTTGGGGTGACGGCAATCCTGGCGACCAAGGAGACTGTGAGCCCTTTCAATCCCAAGGCAGTGCGCGCCAGCGCGGGATCCATTTTCCGTGTTCCGATTTTTCAGGGATTGGAAGAAGGCGAGCTTTTCGGCCATCTCAAAACACATCACATCGACACCGTGGCGACCTCGTTAAAGGCGCAACAATCAATTGGGACACAGCGGCTCCACCTCCCCCTGGCCTTGGTCATCGGACAGGAGGCGGCTGGTCTTCCCGACGACACTCTGGCCGCCTGCCGGGATCAGGTTCGGATCCCCACCAACGAATCGGTCCAATCCCTCAATGTGGCGATCGCCACAGGGATTCTTCTCTACGAAATCCGCCGACATGAAAAAAATACTTAAGGCGCTGTACTTCCCGTTCCTGGATCTGGTCACCAACGCACAGCTCATTACCACGCTGGTGAAACGTGACTTCATGTCCCGTTATCGTGCTTCCTCGGTCGGGCTCTTCTGGACCTTGATTCAGCCCGCCTTCATGATCGGTGTGTACACCGTCACATTTTCACTGATCATGAATGTCCGTTTCGGAACGGATGCCTCCCCCACATCCTTTGTGCTGTACTTATTCTGCGGAATGCTTCCCTGGCTGGCTTTTAGTGAGGCCCTGTCCCGTTCAAGCACGGTCGTGCTGGAAAACTCCAACTTTGTAAAAAAGCTTGTCTTTCCGACCCAGATCCTTCCGATTAACATGATGCTGTCTGCCCTCATTACCGAGGGGATCGGAATCCTGATCCTTATCGTCGCCATCTTGCTCTTCAAACGTACTTTCCATCCCACGGTGGCCCTTCTTCCGGTCGTGCTTATTCCTCAAGTCCTGCTGACCTTGGGCCTGGGTTGGATTCTGGCGAGTCTCACCGTCTTCATCCGGGACATCGCCAACTTTTTGAACTTGATCCTGACCGCCTGGCTGTTTCTCACTCCCATCTTTTATCCGGAACAGATCATCCTTCAGGCCCGAGTGCCGCACTTCGTCAAGACCCTGTTTGTCTTGAACCCGATGTACACCATTGTCACCAATTACCGCAGGATTTTTCTGGAGGGAAAGATGGTGGAGATTCGCCCTCTCGCCATTTTGACCTTGGGTGCGCTCTTGATATTCTGGATGGGCTACGCCTGGTTTTACCGCACACGCAGATCTTTCGCCGACGTTCTGTGATCCCCGTCACATCTCACGCACTGGTTCTAAGATCTCCCACAATTCCAGAGGTTCTCTCTTTCGCGATTGTGTTATAATCCGCCGCGAGTTGGTGTGGGTCGGGCCGACCTTGCCGACGCCGACAAATCCTCCAAAGGAGCAGCTGCATGGCGATTGCTAAAGCCTCAAAAATCTGGGCCAATGGGAAGATGATTGATTGGGATGATGCTAAGATCCATGTTCTTTCACATGTCGTCAATTATGGCTCGTCAATTTTTGAAGGGATCCGCTGTTACAATACTTTGAAAGGACCGGCGGTTTTTCGTCTCTCCGATCACATTGAGCGGCTTTTCGACTCCAGCAAGATCTATCGCATTGAGATTCCCTATTCCCCCGAGCAGCTTTCGAATGCCATTCTGGACTTGATTCGGGTCAACAAGCTGGATCAGTGCTACATTCGCCCGATCGTCTTGCGCGGCTACGGGGACATCGGCGTGAACCCGTTTCCGGCCCCGATTGATGTTTATCTGGCCTGCTATCCTTGGGGCAAGTACCTCGGGGAGGACGCCTTGGAGAAGGGCGTCGACGTATGCGTTTCATCCTGGGCACGTATGGCCCCCAATACCTTCCCGGCCATGGCCAAAGCCGGCGCCAATTACATGAATTCGCAGTTGATTAAGATGGAGGCGATCGTCAACGGCTATGCTGAAGGTATTGCCCTGACTTCGGAAGGCTATGTGAGTGAAGGAAGCGGCGAAAACGTATTTCTGGTCCGCGAGGGCGTCGTGTACACCCCCCCCGTTGGTTCGTCGATTCTCCCCGGCATAACCCGGACCTCCGTTTTGAAGCTTTGTCAGGATTCACAGATTCAGGTCGCTGAACGGGTGATTCCGCGTGAGATGCTCTACATTGCCGATGAGGTCTTCTTCGCGGGGACGGCGGTGGAAATCACGCCGGTCCGTTCCATTGACCGGATCCAGATCGGCAACGGCCGACGAGGTCCCATCACGGAAGAGATCCAAAAGGAATTCTTCGGCATCGTGAGCGGAAAGATGCCCGACCGGCATGGCTGGTTGACCTTTGCCAACGCGACTACCTTTGTCAACGCCTGATCTTGGAGCACAGGCGCTGCAGAAAGTGGGGCTTTATGATTATCGATGATCTGCTTCGCATCGCCTGCGAGAAAGGCGCCTCGGATCTCCACCTCAAAGCCGGGAACCACCCGCACGTGCGGGTTCATGGAGAACTGGCCCCATTGACCGAGGTGCGCCGCCTCTCCGCCGAAGATACGCTGAACATGGCGTTCAGTATCATGTCCAATCGCCAAAAACAGAAATTCAAGGACAACTTCGAGCTCGATATGGCGTACGGCATCACAGGCGTGGGCCGCTTTCGATGCAATATTTTCCAGCAGCGCGGGACCGTGTGTATTGTGATGCGCGTCATCCCGACCAAAATCCTCACGCTGGACGAACTTCACCTCCCTCCCGTCATCGAAAAAATCTGTGATGAGGCCCGGGGATTGGTTCTGGTAACGGGAACCACGGGGAGCGGCAAGACCACCACCCTCGCGACCATGATCGATCTGATGAATCAGAAACGTTGCGAGAATATTATTACCATTGAAGACCCGATCGAATTTCTCCACAGCGATAAGAGAGGTTTCGTCAATCAGCGCGAGGTGGATATCGATACGAAGAGTTTCCATGATGCCCTGCGCAGCGCCTTGCGCGAAGACCCCGACATCATCCTCGTGGGCGAAATGCGTGACCTGGAAACCATCGAGACCGCCATTACCGCGGCTGAAACCGGGCACCTCGTCCTGAGCACCCTGCATACCATTGATGCCACTGAGACCGTCCAGCGCGTCATCACCATGTTTCCGCCCCATCAGCAGAACCAGATTCGCCTGCAACTGGCCACCATCCTGCGTTCTGTGATCTCGATGCGCCTGGTGCGGCAGGCTGACGGAGTCGGCCGTGTGCCCGCCGTGGAAGTGCTGATGTCAACCGAGTACATCCGTGATTGCGTCGTCACGCCGGAAAAAACGCGCATCATCCGAGACGCCATCGCCCAGGGGACCACCCAGTACGGGATGCAGACGTTCGATCAATCCCTGTACGGCTTGTTCAAGTCCGACCTCATCACTTATGACGAGGCGTTCAAGAACGCTTCGAATCCGGATGAGTTCAAGTTGCGGGTGCAAGGGATCCGGTCGACCTCGGATCTGGCACGCGATGACATGGATTCAACGCTCCGAGACTCGATCCAGCGGATCTCCCACCGGGGCTAGCCTTCTTAATGCGGTCATGAAGCCGTCGCGAGAACCTATCCTTAGCGAAGCCGAGCTCTACGACCGCGCCCTCAAACTCCTGTCCCTGAAAAACCGATCGCGCTGGGAATTGCGCCGGATGCTTGAGAGACGGTGTGAGGACGATGTGCTCATCGATGCTATTCTGGATAAATGTGTCGCCCGCGGTTACCTCGATGATATAAAATACTCCGTTCAGCTCGCTCGAACGCGAGCGCAGGGAAAGAAGCAAGGCCGTCGCCGCGTGGCGCTTGAGCTTAAATCGAGGGGGATTGCACCCGAGACCGCCGAACGGGCTCTTCAGGAAGTCTTCAGCGCGCTTGATGAGGATGAGCTTTTGCGAAAGGCCCTGGAAGCCAGACTGAAAGGCGTTTCCGGCTCCTGGACGCAGAAAAAGGTAAAGAGAATCTACAACCAGCTCGTCAGGGCAGGCTTCGACACGGAGCCAATTCTTCGTGAATTCCGGCGACATGAGATAACGTCCGCGGGACTGGGCGTTCTGGGCAGAGAGAGCGATTGACAAAATCGGCCCTCTCCGCTGTAGCGGACCGGTTCAGCAGAACACAGGAATGATTGAGGTTGGGCGGGTCCTGCCGGGGACACGCCGGGAGGAAAGCGATTGACCGGACATGAAATACGCACCGCGTTTTTGAAGTACTTCGAGAAGAACGGGCACAAGACCGTCAAGAGCTCACCCCTGCTTCCTGCCAACGATCCGACCCTTCTGTTTGCCAACGCAGGAATGAACCAATTCAAGGACGTGTTCCTTGGAAATGAGCAGCGCGAGTACCGGCGGGCCACGACGTCCCAGAAGTGTGTCCGGGCGGGCGGCAAACACAACGATTTGGAAGAAGTAGGAAAGACTGCCCGTCACCATACGTTTTTTGAGATGCTGGGAAACTTTTCCTTCGGAGATTACTTCAAGGAAGATGCCATCTTCTTCGCGTGGGATCTGATGATCCGAGAGTTTCAACTGCAAAAGGATCGTCTCTGGTTCACAGTGTACACCGACGATGACGAAGCCTTTGAACTTTGGAAAAAGGTCGGCGCCGCCCCGGACCGCATCTTGCGTTTCGGTGAAAAGGATAATTTCTGGGCGATGGGAGAGACCGGCCCGTGCGGTCCCTGCTCCGAGATTCACTATTTCCTCGGGGATAAGATGTCCGACAATCGACCCGAGTATGTGAATGGTCCCGGCGACACGGCCATTGAGCTGTGGAATCTGGTATTCATGCAGTTCAATCGGAGTGCCGGCGGGCAAATGACACCCTTGCCCAAGCCTTCGGTGGATACCGGCATGGGTCTCGAGCGGATGGCAGCCGTACTGCAGAATGTCAAATCCAATTACGAGAGCGACCTGATCCGGCCCATTATTGATTTCATCGCCGAGGGCGCTCGGAAGAAATACGTGTATGAGACCGAGGATGGGGTCTCCATGCGGGTCATTGCCGACCACGCGCGTGCGACGGCCTTTCTGATCACCGACGGCGTTTTTCCAGGAAACGACGGCCGCGCCTATGTGCTTCGAAAAATCATGCGCCGGGCCTTGTGGCACGGGAAGAAGTTGGGGTTGGAGCTTCCCTTCTTTTACAAGGTCACTGAATTCGTGTCTGACCTGATGGAGGTCCCTTATCCCGAGCTCGCGGACACCAAAGGGATCGTTACCAGAACGGTGAAAACCGAAGAGACCTTGTTCTCCACGACCCTTTCGATCGGGATCCGCGAATTCAACAGGATTCTCGAAGCCCATAAGGACCAACATCGCTCGGCGTTGGAAAAAGCGAAGGCGGCAGCCTCCCCCGTGGTTCTCGTCCCAATTCCCGGTGAAGAAGTATTCCGTCTGTACGATACCTATGGGTTGCGCGAGGACCTGATCGAGTATATCGCAGAGCAGCGCGGCTTCACCGTGGACTGGCAGGGATTCAAAAAAGAACTGGAGCGGCAGCGAGAGCGTGCCCGCGAGAGTTGGAAGGGCATCGACAAGAAACAAGTCAAAGAGATCTACCGCAAGGTGGCCGAGGGCGGGATCGTTGAGTTTACCGGCTACGATGGGACGGAATTACCTTCGGCCCAAGTTCGATCGATTCTATCCGGAGATCACGAGGTCTCGTCGCTCAGACTCCACGAAGAAGGTGAAATCATTCTGGATCGTACACCCTTTTATGCCGAAAGCGGCGGGCAGATCGGCGACCGTGGGATGCTGGAAAATGAGGAGTCCCGCATAGCTGTACTCAACACCTATTCCCCCCTTACCGGCTTGATCGTCCACAAAATCCTGGTTGAAGGCGGGGAAATAAGAACGGGTGACAGGGTGCTGGCCCGTGTTGATGCGGGACGGCGGCAGCGAATTGTGTTGAATCATTCGGCCACTCACCTGATGCACGCGGCCTTACGGGAGGTCCTTGGCCCCCACGTCAAGCAGGCCGGTTCGCTAGTGGCGGAAGACCGCCTCCGCTTTGACTTTACGCACTATGCCCCGCTCTCGGACCAGGAAATTGCTGAAATCGAGCGCCTGGTTAACGAACAGATTCGGGAGAACAAGGCGGTCTCCAAAGATGTCATGGATCTGGACACCGCGCTGAACAGTGGGGCGCTCGCCTTTTTTGGGGAAAAGTACTCCCAGAAGGTGCGTGTGGTATCCATTCCCGGGTTCAGCAAAGAGCTCTGTGGCGGGACGCATGTCCTCCGGACCGGGGACATCGGACTGTTCAAGATCATTTCAGAATCCTCCATCTCCTCAGGTGTACGGCGGATCGAGGCGATTACGGGGGAAAAGGCAGTCGAAGAGTTCTACAAATACTTTCAGGATTTTTCCTACCTTGCCCAAAAACTCCGTGCCCCCCGCGGGGCTATAGTCGAGGCGGTTGAAAAATTATCGGAGCAGGAGGCGCAACTCCGCAAGAGGATTGAGGAGCTGGAGCGAAAGCTGGTGCGGACTCTCGAGGCCCCTGCCCGAAGCCCCGGTATGGAACCGGGGAAAGTTAAGGATGTTGCCTATCTTGTTCGTGAGGTCACCGACGTCAGCCAAGCCAATTTACGGCTCCTCGCGGATGAGTATCGGAGCCAGTTGGGCTCCGGTGTGGTCGTCCTGGGCATGAAAACCGACGGGAAAGTGTCGCTCATTACCGCCATTACCAAGGACCTGACTCACCGCCTCAACGCCGGGAGGATTGTGAAGGAGATTGCCGTCGTGGTCGAAGGCGGCGGTGGCGGTCGCGCTGATCTTGCGGAGGCCGGCGGGAAGAATCCGGATAAACTGGCTGAAGCACTCGAGCGGGTTCCCGGAATCCTTGAGCGGATGTTGTGAGCCCTGTCACAATGCTTTAACATTTCCGCTTTAGAATTCTCCCAAGTACGGCGCCCGGGCGCCACGCTTGGATT
>JBAVHJ010000507.1:0-3612 GCA_049685715.1 Terriglobia bacterium
AATATAAACTCATGCCTATGTGATGTCATTTACAAACAAATGGAGAGAACCTATGCGCTCCCCGCTAAAAGATCTCGTTTTCTTGATCACAAGTCTTCTCTGCCTTGAATCTGTTGCATCCGCGCAAATGCTCCAGGAATTTCATCCCCGCAAGACGCAATGCTGTTCGGCGGTTTTCGCGCAGCGACTGGCGGATGACTTGCAGGACTGGGCGATGTTGGGACGATACTATGAAGACAACCAGCTCCTCGCAGCGCTCCCCCATCAGCCCGGACGCGTCGTCTTTCTGGGCGATTCCATCACCGATCTCTGGAACCTGGCCAAGTCCTTTCCGGGAAAGCCCTACGTCAACCGGGGGATCAGCGGGCAAACCACCTCCCAAATGCTGTTGCGGGTGTTTCCGGACGTCATTCATCTGCAGCCCGACGCCGCGATCATCCTGGCTGGCACCAACGACATCGGAGGGAACACCGGCGCCATGACGCTGGCTATGATTCAAGACAACATTCGCGCATTGCTCGAACTGGCGGAAAAACACGGAATTAAGGTGATTCTTTGTACGTTGACACCGGTGAGCGATTACGCAGTCACCGGTCAAACAACCCGCCGCCCGCCCTCCGACATCCTCAAGCTAAATGCCTGGATTCGAAGCTATGCGAGACAAGCGGGCGTAGAGCTTGCCGACTATTATTCGGCCGTGGTGGATGAACAGGGGTTCCTGGGGAGAAATCTTTCCAATGACGGATTACATCCGAACGAGAGCGGCTACGCGTTGCTGACACCTGTCAGCGCGGCGGCCATTGAAAAGGCACTGCGATGAGGGGGCGGCGAGTCTCTCAGCACCCAGCCCCAGGGTCCATTAGGCGCACCTAAGAGGCCAGGCGTCCGAGGAATAGGAGGGGGGCAGCAGAATGATTCTTGGCGATCGTTGCGCCTCCTCTGCGGCCTTTACGGTTTGTTGTCCCCTATGCAAATGCGCTTGAGACGATTCTTTGTTGTTCCATCTGATGAATCGTATGAGAACCCGTGGCGGTGCTGGCGCTGGCCGCGCGTCCTACATACCGCAATCTGACCTCCGATTTGATTATTCTTCGCAAGTGCTCTTCCATGAAGCGCCAACCACCCATGTTTTCCGGTTCTTCCTGCACCCAGCGAATCTCCAAGGGCCGTGAATATGAAGCAAGATGCTTTTCCATCTGGGATGCGGGGAAAGGATAGAATTGTTCGACCCGAAGGATTGCCACCCTTCCATCCCCGAGTTTCTGGCGCTCCGCGTTCAATTCGAAGTAAATCTTCCCGCTGCAGATCAAAATCCTCTCCACCCCGGCCGAGTGACTCGCCCTCTGATCCTGGAGGATCGGCTGGAACCCTCCGGACGTAAAATCCTGAATGGGAGAAGAGGCCTCAGGAAATCGTAGCAAGCTCTTGGGTGTAAGAACGACGAGGGGCTTGCTCGACTTCTGCCTGGCCTGGCGGCGCAAGAGATGAAAGTACTGAGCGGCCGTGGTGCAACAGGTCACCTGCAAGTTTCCATGGGCACAGAGTTGCAGAAACCTTTCCACGCGGGCGCTCGAATGTTCCGGCCCCTGGCCTTCGTATCCATGGGGAAGGAGCATCACGATGCGGCTGGTTTGATTCCACTTGTCTTCGCCGGCGGCCACGAACTGATCGACGATCACCTGCGCCGCATTCACAAAATCCCCAAACTGTGCTTCCCACAAAACAAGGGCGTGGGGGGCGGCGACACTGTAGCCATACTCGAAGCCCAGTACACTGGCCTCAGAAAGGGGGCTGTCGTACACCTGGAATTGGGCTGGATTTTCTGACAGTCCTTCGAGCGGTGTCCACGGAGTGCCGGTTTGCGTGTCGTAAAGCGTCGCATGACGCTGGCTGAAGGTCCCACGCACTGTATCCTGTCCGGCCATTCGGATGGCTATCCCTTCCAGGCGCAATGAACCGAAGGCCAATGTTTCCGCCATCCCCCAGTCCACCGGGCGATCTCCCTCGACCATCTTGGCGCGTCGTGCCAGCAATCCGACAATTTTCGGATTCACCGTGAAGCCGCTGGGCACCGTGGTGGCGACCCGGGCAATCTCGCGGAGAATCGCGTGGCCCACCCCGGTAGGAAATTCCTCTCCGAGCTCGAGGTCTTCCCCGGTCTCCAGAAGTTGAGAGGAGGCGGGGTCCCGCGCCACGATCTCCTTGGCGCCCAACAATGCATTCTCATACCGGCGCATGCGCTCTTCGATCAGTTGGGCCACTGTCGCTTCGTCGTAGGTTCCTTCGCGGACCAGTTTGTCCGCGTAAATCTGCCGCACGCCGGGATGGGCACGGATTAGCCGGTACATGACGGGCTGCGTATAGGTGGGTTCGTCGCCTTCGTTGTGGCCTTCGCGCCGGAAACCCACCACATCAATCACCACGTCTTTGTGGAACTGTTGCCGATAATCCAGCGCAATCTGGAGAACATGGTAGGCGGCTTCCGGATCATCGCCGTTGACATGAAAAATGGGCGCCTGAACCATCCGGGCCACGTCGGAGCTGTAAGTGGAGGACCGGCCCTCCTCCGGCGGGGTAGTAAAACCAAGCTGGTTGTTGACAATGAGGTGTGCCGTCCCCAGCGTTGTATAACCGGGCAGCTGCGAAAGGTTCAGGGTCTCGGCTACAACTCCTTCTCCCACAAAAGCGGCATCTCCGTGAACCAGGACCGCCAGGGCCCGTTGGCGCGCAGGATCATGCGGCCCTGTTGAACCGGCCGCCGTCCCCGAAGTTAAGTCCTGCTTGGCGCGAACAATCCCCTCCACCACCGGATCAACGAATTCGAGGTGGCTGGGATTGGGCAACACCGTCAGGGAGACCGGGTGCCCGGCAGCCGTGTCGCGCACTCCAGTGGCCCCCCGGTGGTATTTCACATCATGCTGATCGTGAGGGAAGCGGGGGTGGATGGATCCTTCGAAATCCGTAAAAATTCTCTCACAGAACCGGCCAATCACATTAGCGATCACGTTTAGTCGCCCGCGATGCGACATCCCCAGAGTTATGTCCTGGATTTGATAACGGGCGGCGCTCTCGATCAATTGGTCCAACAGGGCGACAATAACTTCCGTTCCTAGGATTGAGTACCGCTTTTGACCGGGGTACTTTGTGGCCAGGAATTTTTCAAACTGCTCCGCCGAAATCAGCTTCCAGAGGATTTGTTGTTTCACTTCCTTGGGAACCGACGGCGGATCGTTTTCGACGCGGTCGCGAATCCACTCTTTCTCTTCGGGACTCTGAATGTGGCGGTACTCAATCCCCACCTTTCCGCAATAGAACCGCCGCAACTGAGTGACGATCTCCCGAAGCGGCGCTGTCTCCCTTCCGCCCAGACCGGTGGTGACGAACTGCCGGTCCAGATCCCATATCGTAAGGCCGTAGGTTTCGATAACGAGTTCGGGGTGATAGCGCATCTGCTTCCAACCCAGCGGGTCGATGTCGGCGATGAGATGGCCCCGCACTCGATAGGCATTGATCAGCTCCAGCACCCGCGCTTGCTTCTTCACCTCATCGCGATGACGTTCTTCTCCCAGGATCGCTGGGTTTCGGTCCACCGCCCAGTGATATGGTCGGTAC